>NZ_LMCJ01000023.1:40598-50657 GCF_001623085.1 Pseudovibrio sp. W74 | reverse complement strand
CCTGCCGACGTGGCAGTTCCTATGAGCAGTCACAGGCATTCACTGGAAACGGCGCGCAAGATGCCGAGTAAAACAGATATTCATCATGATGATTTTGGGGGAGGAATTAATGACAGGTATCTTTAAACGGGCGTTACAATCTTGCGCAGCGGTGGGGCTGGTTCTTGCTGCAACCGGAGCAGTGCAGGCTGATACATGGCGATATGCTTTTGAAGAAGCCATGACTGATGTTCAGGGCGTGTATGCTCAAAAGTTCAAAGCAGAAATTGAAGCAAACTCTGATCATGAAATCCAGCTGTTCCCTTATGGAACGCTTGGCGAGTCTGCTGATATCATGGAACAGACACAAGATGGCATCTTGCAGTTTGTTGATCAGTCTCCAGGCTTCACCGGCGCTTTGATACCGGAAGCACAAGTGTTCTTTGTGCCTTATCTCCTTCCTACAGATCAAAAGCATCTCGCTCGCTTCTACCGGGAAAGCAAGGCGATCAATGACATGTTCAAGCCGCTCTATGCTGAAAAAGGCCTTGAACTGCTGAACATGTTCCCCGAGGGCGAGGTGGCAATGACCACCAAGAAGCCGGTGAAAACATGTGCTGATCTGAATGAAGTCAAGTTTCGCGTAATGACCAACCCACTGCTGGTTGAGAGCTATCGTGCATTTGGTGCGAGCCCGACACCACTGCCATGGGGCGAGGTTTATGGTGGGTTGCAAACCAACCTTATTCAGGGGCAGGAGAACCCGACTTTCTTCCTCTATTCAACCAAGATCTATGAGGTCACCGATTACATCACATATGCGGGACACAACAATTTCACCACCGCGGTGATGGCAAACAAAGATTTCTTTGATGGCTTAAGCGCAGAAGATAAGGACCTGGTGGAAAAGGCAGCAGCTGCTGCATATGACCATACCGTCGTCTATCAGCAACAAGCCGCTGAAACTGAGCTTGCTAAGATCATGGAAGCCAAGCCAGAGATGAAAGTCACTGTTCTGACCGAAGATGAGCGTGGATGTTTCAAGGCAGCCGCGGCTGAGGTTGAAAAGACCTTCATCGAGATGACAGGTGATAGCGGCGCTGCAATCATTGCACAGATGAAAGCCGATCTGGCCGCGACTGCAGACTAACAGCCAGTTGTTATCGCGCAAAATATGTAGGGCGAGCACTCCTCGCCTTACACGCCTCATGTAATGCGGGACGGTGGAATGAGTGATCAGGCACAATCAAACTTGCCAGGCTTTTTGGGTGTTATTGACCAAGCGATCAGTCGGATTGAATCCGTCCTGCTTGCAGTCGGCGTTCTTTTGATGGCAGCAAACACGATCGCCAATGTAATCGGGCGTTTTGTGCTTGGAAATTCCATCTTCTTTTCCGAGGAACTGAACCGTATCTTGATTATTCTGATCACGTTCGCTGGTATCAGTTATGCAGCACGGCATGGGCGCCACATCCGCATGAGCGCCATTTATGACGGCTTGTCTCCTGGCTACCGTAAGATTCTGATGGTCCTGATCTCGCTGGTGACCGCAATTTTTCTGTTCCTGCTCTGTTATTACTCAATCAACTACATTGAAACACAGGCCACTCGTGGCCGGGTGTTACCTGCACTGCAAATTCCTGTTTGGGTGATATTGGTTTGGGTGCCCGTCGGTTTTTTCATGACGGGAACACAGTACCTGCTCACTGCCATCAAGAACTTGACTGCTCCCGATATCTATCTCTCGACCCACATGCTTGAGGGCTATGAAGAAGATGAGATCGAGGTCTGAAAGATAGTATCATGGCAGCAACAATATTCCTTTCGATGATTACTCTTCTTCTTCTTGGGTTTCCTATGATGATCCCTTTGATCGTCGGGAGCTTCATTGGGTTTTTGATGATGTTCGGTGATTTCGGGCAAATGGAAACCATGATCCAGCAAATGGTCGCAGGTATTCGGCCTGCATCTCTCATTGCTGTGCCCATGTTCATTTTTGCAGCAGATATCATGACACGGGGACAGTCCGCAGGCCGCCTGATTGATTTGGTTATGGCCTTTACGGGCCACGTGCGCGGTGGTCTTGCCATCTCGACAGCAATGGCCTGCACAATGTTTGGCGCAGTCTCAGGGTCCACACAGGCAACCGTTGTGGCTATTGGATCGCCCTTGCGTCCACGTATGCTGAAGGCCGGTTACAAAGACAGCTTCATTCTGGCGCTCATCGTCAATGCCAGTGACATTGCTTTTCTGATCCCACCATCAATTGGAATGATCATTTATGGCGTTGTTTCAAATACATCTATTGCAGAATTGTTTATCGCAGGTATCGGGCCGGGACTGCTCATCCTCGTTCTGTTTTCAATCTACAGCTACATTTACGCCGTCCGTAACCAAGTCCCAACTGAGCCTAAAGCCAGTTGGCGCGAGCGGTTGACCGCAGTCCGGCAGGCGCTGTGGCCGCTAGGTTTTCCGGTAATCATTATTGGTGGCATTTATGGCGGCATCTTCAGCCCTACAGAAGCGGCCGCAGTGTGTGTGCTTTATGCTTTGGTTCTGGAAGTCTTTGTGTTCCGCTCCATGACTTTGACTGATGTTTACAAGACAGCTCAATCAACCGGTTTAATTACCGCAGTGGTGTTCATTCTGGTCGGCGCAGGCGCAGCATTTTCCTGGATCATTTCTTTCGCTCAGGTCCCGCAGGAAATCCTGACTGCGATTGGCATTTCTGACATGGGTGCAATGGGTATCCTGTTTGTCATCTCAGCTGCATTTTTTGTTGGCTGTATGTTTGTCGACCCCATCGTCGTAATTTTGGTGCTGGTACCCATTTTCGCACCAGTTGTTAAGGCTGTCGGTTTGGACCCGGTGTTGGTTGGTACGATCATCACATTGCAGGTCGCCATAGGCTCAGCAACGCCGCCATTTGGATGTGACATTTTCACGGCCATCGCAGTGTTCAAGCGACCGTATGCTGAGGTTATCCGCGGGACGCCACCGTTTATCCTGATGTTGGTTGGGGTCGCCATTGCTCTGATCTTTTTCCCACAAATTGCGCTCTTTCTGCGCGACTTAGCTTTTGCCAAGTAACAAGGAGTACCCGATGTTCAAATCTATCCTTGTTCCATTTGATGGGTCTAAAGGGGCGGAACGAGCACTGCTCAAGGCCGTTGAATTGGCGACTGTTTGCGGCAACATCCCGCTCTCTCTTCTGACCGTTTACAAACATCATTCAATGTTGGAAGCATCCTTCGCAATCGTGCGCCCGGATGAAAATGAGAGCGTGGATGATGTGATGCGCAATCACGCTCGTGAAGTGGCAGAGCAGGGGAAGCAACTTGCCCTGAATGCCGGGTGTGCAAACATCCGCGCTTTTGCCAAATCCGGCCCAACAGCCCGCACGATTGTGGGCTTTGCAAGAGAACACCAAAACGATGTGATTGTTTTGGGGAGCAGAGGGTTGGGTTCAATCGAAGGATATTTGCTTGGCAGTGTCTCTCACAAGGTAACAGGCTTGGCGGAATGCCCGGTCCTTGTTGTTTAGGAGGGCACATGGTTTTTGATTGTCGTCCTAAGGCCTCTCTGGTTGAAGCCAACTTTGACGCCCGTTCAGTCAATAAACGGATAGGTCTGATTGTTTTGGCAACAGACCACACCAGCGAAGGGGATTTCGCACGCATGTGCGATCCTGATCAGATCGGCATTTACGCAAACCGGATCACCTATCAAAACCCAGGTACACGAGCGAATTTGCTGGCAACAGGTCCACGCCTGACAGAAGCTGCTTCACAGATATTACCTGGAGATGCATTGGACGTAATTGCTTACAGCTGTACGGCTGCTTCAGTTGTTTTGGGAAACGCAGTTGTCGGGGATTACTTGAAAGCTGGCAAATCTGACACCCCATTTGTGACGCCTAGCTCTGCAGCATTTGATGCGCTCGAAGCTTTAGATGCAAAACGGATCAGCGTGTTAACTCCATACTCTGCCAGTATTTCGCAGGAAGTGTTTCAGTACTTCGCCGATAATGGCCTTCAAATCGCCAGTGCAAACTATCTCGGTGTCGATGATGACCGTGAGATTGCGCGGCTTTCCGAGTCTACGATTATTGAGGCTGCCTGTGCAGCTATGGAGCCGAGTGCAGATGCATTGTTCATCTCGTGTACCGGGTTGAGGGCCGCAGTGTGCATTCAGAGGATTGAAGATCGGATTGGCAAGCCAGTGGTGACTTCAAATCAGGCAATGATCTGGCGTTGCCTCCAGCATCTGGACTCCGAGCAAGTCATACATGGTTTTGGCCATCTGTTCCAACACCCAATCAAAGATCGGATGAGCGCACAATGACGCAAAAAATAACCGTTCATGACAGTTTTTCTGCACGCCAAAAGATAATGGGGCACGTTAGAATGACCCCCTTGGTCAGCTCACCCAGCTTGAGCCAGATCTGCTCTGC
This sequence comes from Pseudovibrio sp. W74, assembly GCF_001623085.1. NCBI lineage: Bacteria > Pseudomonadati > Pseudomonadota > Alphaproteobacteria > Hyphomicrobiales > Stappiaceae > Pseudovibrio > Pseudovibrio sp. W74. The sequence continues at coordinate 46,225 of NZ_LMCJ01000023.1, read as the reverse complement.
AGAAGTGTTGTTGAAGCTTGAGCAAACGCAGATCACGGGAAGCTTTAAACTGCGCGGTGCGACAAATGCAATTTTGTCGCTCAACGCAGCTCAAAAAGAAGCTGGTGTCGTCGGTGTCTCAACTGGAAACCATGGTCGCGGTCTGGCTTATGCAGCCTCAAAAGCAGGGGTGCGTTGCATCATCTGTATGTCAAAACTTGTTCCGCAGAACAAGGTAGAGGCGATTCAATCGCTGGGTGCTGAAGTTCGAATAACCGGAAGTTCTCAGGACGATGCTCAGGCTGAAGTAGATCGGCTGGTAGAAGACGGAATGACGATGATCCCGCCATTCGACCATCGGGATATCATTGCAGGGCAAAGCACTGTTGCACTGGAAATTCTGGAACAAACGCCTGATCTGGATACGGTACTCGTACCAGTCTCGGGCGGTGGCTTAATTTCTGGAGTGGCTTTGGTGATGAAAATCATCAGTCTCTCAGTTCGTGTAGTTGGCGTTTCAATGGAACGCGGTGCCGCCATGTATAGCTGCCAGCGTGCAGGCAAACCGATCCTTGTTGAAGAAGTGCCAACACTCGCAGATTCATTGGGTGGTGGGATTGGGCTGAACAATGCCTATACCTTCGAAATGACACGGGATCTGGTAGATGACCTGATCTTGGTCAGCGAAGAAGAAATCGCAGAAGCCATTCGACACGCTTACTGGCAGGAACGTCTGGTGATTGAAGGCTCAGGCAGTGTCGGTATTGCTGCCTTACTCGCTGGAAAGATCAAAACACCCGGAAAGTGTGTGAGCCTCATTAGCGGACAAAATATTGATATGGCGCTGCATAAACGATTGATCGACGGCGAGAACGTCGATGTTGCTGCGCCGACCTCTGTGAATGGAAGCCTTTATGCCTGAGATTAATATCCTGACGGAGGCAGATCTGCGCTCTGCTGTTTCTTTGGATCTGGATGCTGTTGCATGTATAGAAAATGCATTTCGATTGCTTGCAACAAAAGACGTTGTAATGCCGCCTATCCTGAGCTTCCATGTACCTGAGCACAATGGGGAAGTGGATGTGAAGACTGCCTATGTTCCCGGCATAGACAGTTTTGCGATCAAAATGAGCCCGGGTTTCTTCGACAATCCCAAACTGGGTCTTCCAAGCCTGAACGGATTGATGGTGCTGTTTGATGCAAAGACCGGCATCGTCAAGGCGTTACTGCTTGATAACGGGTATCTGACTGATGTGCGCACAGCTGCCGCTGGAGCCGTCGCAGCCAAGCATCTGTCACGAGAGAACAGCAAGATTGCCGGTATTCTTGGAAGTGGCATTCAGGCCCGCCTCCAACTGCAAGCATTGACGCTTGTTCGTAATATTGAACGAGCTGTTATCTGGGGGCGCAACAGAGAAAAAGCTGCTGCTTGTGCTCGGGAGTGTTCAACTCAATTGGGAATTGAAGTCGTTGCTGGCAGCATCGCTGAGGTTATGGCTCAATCCGATATCGTCGTAACAACAACCCCCTCCAAAGAGCCCTTGATCAAGGCGGATATGATGCGACCTGGGCAGCATATCACCGCCATGGGATCAGATGCCGACTATAAATCGGAACTCGCGCCCTGCGTTATTCCAGGCGCCTCTGTTTTCGTTTGTGACCGCTTATCTCAATCCATCAAACAAGGCGAACTCCGTGCAGCGATAGCAGCTGGCACGATCAACAGTACTGAGATGTACGCGGAACTTGGACAAGTAATTTCTGGCCAAAAGCCCGGGCGGCAGTCGGACAAAGACATTACGGTTTGCGATCTGACAGGAACTGGGGTGCAAGACACCGCCATTGCCACCTTGGCCGGAGCCCGAGCTGAAGCCGTAAAAGCAGGCACAGCGATCAATAGTTGATCCGTGTGTATTAGGACGAAAATTATGCAGGCAAATCCCATCACGCCCACAATCCCATTGGATCAGGACGGCATTCATCATGGGTTTCTACGGTTACCCTATAGCCGTGATGACAGTGCGTGGGGCTCTGTAATGATCCCCATTACGGTCATTAAAAACGGGGAAGGGCCGACAGCGCTCTTAACAGGCGCAAATCACGGCGATGAATACGAAGGGCCAGTTGTCCTCCAGGAACTGACAGTTGCGTTGAAACCAGAGGACGTAACTGGTCGAATTATCATAGTTCCGGCCTTCAACTTCCCGGCATTTATGGCGGGAACGCGAACGTCACCCATTGATAGGGGAAACCTGAACCGTTCATTTCCCGGTCGTCCTGACGGAACACCAACCGAGAAAATTGCCGACTATTTTCAACGTTACCTGCTTCCTCTGACAGATGTCGCTGTTGACTTCCATAGCGGAGGTAAGACCCTTGATTTCGTGCCGTTCGCAGCAGCTCATATTCTGGAAGATAAGAGCAATGAGAAGGCCTGCTTTGACGCAATGGCTGCGTTCAACGCTCCTTACTCTGTTCAGCTCCTCGAAATCGATAATATAGGCATGTACGACACAGCAGTTGAAAGCATGGGCAAGGTTCTTGTGACAACAGAACTGGGCGGTGGTGGAACTGCGACGGCAAAAACCATCGGAATCGCACGCAAAGGATTGCGTAACGTCTTGATCCAGTTCGGTATCCTGCAAGGAGAAAAACAACTGGAGTCCTCCGTAAATTTGGGGATGCCAGGCGCAGATTGCTTTACATTTTGCGAGCAGGGCGGGCTATATGAACCTATGGTCGATCTGGGAGATCCAGTTGGAGAAGGTGACATTGTTGCCCGTGTTTGGCCGATGGACAGAACCGGTGTTGAACCAACCAGATACCACGCAAAGCGCAGCGGCATCCTCATCAGTCGTCATTTCCCCGGACTGATCAAATCCGGTGATTGTGCGGCGGTGATTGGCGTTCCTGAAGTGTGAGAGATATCAAAAGATGAGCATGCAACTTGATCAGCGTGATCTGGATATCCTGCGAATACTCTCAAATGAGGGCCGCATCACAAAAGCCGCTTTGGCGGACCGCATCGGATTGTCTCCAACACCTTGCTGGGACCGGCTGAAGAAGCTGGAGAAATCTGGTCTGATCGAAAGTTATGGTGCAAGGATTAACCTCAAAAAACTGGGGCCTCACGTCACTGTTTTCGTCGCTGCTGAACTGGTGGACCATACGGCTGCGAGCTTTTACGCCTTTGAAACAGCCATGCAGAACTACGAGGAGGTAGTGGCTTGCTGGGCATTAGGGGGCGGATTTGACTATCTGATACAGATCGTGACCAGAGACGTAGACGCCTATCAAAGGCTGATCGATACTATGTTGGATGCACGCATCGGGTTATCCCGCTACTTTACGTACATTGTGACAAAACCTGTAAAGGGAAATGCGGCACCTCCGTTGAATCTTCTTTTCGCAGCCGATTAGCAGACGATTATTCTGTAACGGACACTTCATTCGGTCACATCCTCCGCCAAAAACAGGCAAGTTTTGTTGTAGAGCAAGGAGGATGCGCCATGTCAGAAACAGCCTTGTCTGCACGGACGGACATTCAAGACAAAGCCCTAGTGCGTTCCTTTTCCTATATAAATGGGAAGTGGTGTGCTGCAAGAACAGATGAGACATTTGCGGTTATTGATCCAGCAAATGGGGATTACCTAGGGGATGTCGCAGGCCTTTCAGCAGATGAATCGTCTGCTGCGGTAACCGCAGCTTCAGATGCCTTTCCCAAATGGTCGGGATTACTACCGCAAGAACGAGCGTCTATTTTGCGACGCTGGTTTGAGCTTCAGCTTACGCACAAAGAAGATCTCGCACGGATCATGGTTCTGGAACAGGGCAAACCCTTGTCAGAAGCCCGTGGTGAAATCGAGTATGGTGCAGCGTTTGTTGAGTTCTATGCCGAGGAAGCCAAGCGTCCCAACATTGAAGGCGTCACCAGTCATCTTGCTGATGCAGAAGTGGAGCTCTGGCGGGAACCCGTTGGGGTTGCTGCCCTTATCACACCCTGGAACTTCCCAAGCGCGATGCTGACACGTAAAGCAGCCGCTGCCTTGGCTGCAGGCTGTACGATCGTTGCCCACCCATCAGCAGAAACGCCCTACAGCGCACTTGCCCTGGCGGAATTGGCTGAGCGAGCTGGAGTGCCCGCAGGTGTATTTAATGTGGTGACTGGCTCAGCTCCAGAAATTGTCGAGCCCTGGACCAGCGATAGCCGCGTGCGAGCGCTGTCCTTTACGGGGTCTACCCCTGTCGGCAAACTGCTTTATAGCCAATCCGCCTCCACCATAAAACGCCTTATCCTGGAACTTGGCGGACATGCTCCGGTTATTGTCTTTAAAGGGGCAGATCTGAAGAACGCGGTTGCTGAGGCCATAAAATCCAAGTTCGCAACATCCGGTCAGGATTGCCTGGGGGCGAACCGAATATTTGTTGAGCGTCCGATCTACGATGAGTTCTGCAGGAATTTTACCAAAGCCGCTCAATCTCTTTCCATAGGCCCTGGATTGGATGATCCGGATATTGGTCCGTTGATGAACGAAAAAGCTGTTCTGAAACAAGAAGAACATGTCGCCGATGCCGTTGCCAAAGGCGCAAAGATTGCCTGTGGGGGCACCCGACATTCATTGGGACCACTGTTTTTTGAGCCGACGGTGCTCATTGATGTGCCCGCAGAGGCTCTCATTATGCGTGAAGAGACCTTTGGGCCTGTTGCTGCGATAGCTCCTTTTGACAGTGAAGAGGAAGTCATCGCCCGCGCCAATGACAGTGAATATGGGCTGGTTGCTTATCTGCACAGCGATGATCCGCGCAGGATTTATAGGGTTAGCCGTGCTCTTCAATTCGGAATGGTTGCAGTCAATCGCACAAAGGTAACTGGCGCACCCATTCCATTTGGAGGCACCAAACAATCTGGTCTGGGCCGGGAAGGCGCACGACTGGGCATGGAAGAGTTTACTGAAGTTAAATACGTTTGCCGCGACTGGGCATAGGGGAGGAAAGTTATGTTACGAAACGATCAGCTGGCACAATGGGATCGGGAGAATTTCTTCCACCCTTCAACTCATCTGGCTCAGCACGCCCGAGGTGAAACGTCTACTCGAGTGATCAAGACTGCCTCAGGTTCTTACATAGAGGACCGTGAAGGGCGCCGAATGCTGGACGCGTTCGCCGGATTGTACTGTGTGAATGTAGGATATGGCCGTCAGGAAATTGCTGAGGCAATCGCCGAACAGGCCAAAGAGTTGGCCTATTATCACTCCTATGTCGGACATGGCACAGAAGCCTCGATCACACTTTCCAAGATGATTTTGGATCGTGCGCCGAGTAATATGTCTAAGGTTTACTTCGGGTTGAGCGGCTCAGATGCCAATGAAACCAACATCAAACTGATCTGGTATTACAACAATATTTTAGGTCGGCCGGAGAAAAAGCGAATTATCTCCCGCTGGCGTGGCTACCACGGTTCGGGTCTGGTTACTGGTTCGCTGACAGGCCTTGAGCTGTTTCATAAGAAGTTTGATCTGCCCGTCGAACAGGTCATTCATACAGAGGCTCCCTATTATTTCCGCCGTGACAATTTGGAGCAAAGTGAAGAGCAATTTGTCGCCCATTGTGTTGCTGAGTTGGAGGCTCTGATTGAGCGAGAAGGGGCC
>NZ_LMCJ01000023.1:19707-40539 GCF_001623085.1 Pseudovibrio sp. W74 | reverse complement strand
GAGCCGGTACTGGGAACCGGCGGGATCGTCCCACCACCAGCTGGTTATTGGGCGGCCATTCAAGCCGTTTTGAAAAAACACGATATTCTGCTGATTGCTGATGAAGTGGTGACGGGTTTTGGGCGCCTCGGATCCATGTTTGGTTCTGATCATTATGGATTGGAAGCCGACATCATCACCATTGCCAAAGGCCTGACATCCGCCTACGCACCGCTCTCCGGTTCTATTGTCTCAGACAAGGTCTGGAAGGTTCTTGAACAGGGTACTGATGAAAATGGGCCAATAGGCCATGGCTGGACGTATTCAGCTCATCCCATTGGCGCCGCAGCCGGTGTCGCAAACCTCAAATTGCTTGACGATCTGAACCTTGTTGAGAAGGCCGGTACCACTGGTGCATATCTCAACAAATCCATGAAGGAAGCTTTGGGGGATCATGCGAATGTGGGAGATGTGCGCGGCGAAGGATTACTCTGCGCCGTAGAGTTTGTCAAAGACCGCGACGACCGTAGTTTCTTCGAGGCATCCGACAAAATCGGGGCTCAAATCTCCGCAGCCTTGCTATCTCAGGACGCAGTCATCGCACGCGCAATGCCCCAAGGCGACATCCTCGGCTTCGCCCCCCCATTCTGCTTAACACACGAAGAAGCAGACACAGTCGTTGCCGCAACAGTAAGAGCAGTGAAGGCTGTATTAGATTGATACTGATTCAGTGTAGGCTGGTGTCTCAATCAGCCTACATGATCGTTCTGTTCTCAAAAGATATAGAGATCTTTATATGAGCAGATTATCTGGATTTTTAAGGAACATGAGGCAAAGTTGTGGTTTCTGAGGTCTGAGATGACAGCTATGGTTGAAGTGCGTCTCCTGCTTGTTTTCGGGTAAGCGTTGAGGTTGTGAATGCCATCATTTTCTCTCCAAAGGCTTCTGTGCCGAATGTCTTTAACCGCTTTCTCAGCTGCGGCGTTGGATATCGAAACAGCGCTTCTGGAATGTAATGCCGAGGAAGGAAAACTCTATCAGGTGCTGGAGATGTCACCCAAAAAAGGCGCTCAACTTGATACAGTGATCGCCGGCTGGTTGGACTATTTTCGACGGCACAATTCACCGCCACATCTTCTAACAGCTCTGCACGACAATCAGGCCAAGGCATCGAGGGAACTATTAGAACAAATAGCACCGGAAGAAGCCACCAAACAAGTTGTGTTTGATGCGTTTATTGCTGACCAGTTTCGAATGATTGTTTTAAGCAATAAAGGATATCGCCCAACTGCTTTGTACAGCTCTCTTATGCTGGAACGTATCGGATTTGAGCAGGAACTCTACCCCAGCGTGGCAAATTTCGGTGGTTGGAAAGTTGCAGTTCGTCCAGACCGCGTAGCTGAGCGGTTAGAAATAGCCTCTGTGCACCTTATCAAAGTTGACAAAGATCTCGGATACGGAACGTGCGATTGCACAGTCGTTGGTCGCGGTGAGCTGTCTGGAACTAAGATTACTTGGACTTATGGCGACGATTACCTTTCGAAGGGTGGAGAATCTCCCTTCTTCCGAGATACAATGCGAAACCCGTTCAGTCGTTTCTCCGATGACCGACGAGTCGAAAAAGCGCTTGATTCACTGCTCAATGGTGCGGGGAAAATGCCTTTCCTCTATGTGCTAAACGTTGATGTGTCAGATTAGATGGACCAATCGTTACGGATGAATATGTATTCAATGAGTTTGATGATCAATCATTGTCTGCGTTTTACGATCTGCTTGAAGTTTGCAACATGGATAATCGTAAAGATGTCGCTAAGACGCAAAATACCTTTTAGCAACAGATCATTATCTCAAACTTGACCGTGTTGAACGACATTTACAAGATTCATTATATGCACCTACAATACCCTAAATAAAGACTGGGGAAGCCGATTTAAGGCGATTGAAAATCACTCGAGCATAACTGTACAGTCAATCGATGAAATTCGAAGCTGGGTCAGGGGTAGTTACGCAAATGACAATTGTGATGCCAACATTGCGCGGTTCATTGTTGGCTGACTGGAACACGTTGAGGTTCGCTTCAGGCTACGATCGGTCAAATGCGTCTGTAGTGTCTAGGGCGGGCAGAGATCACGACAATGGGCTCTAGCCGTTCAATAAGCGAAGGTTTACCAAGCGGCCTGACTACTTGAGGATTCGCACTGATTCTGCTGACAAAATTCGTCTGCTTACCCCGTATGGAAATCATTGTATGCTTTCAGCTAGAGTAGATGGGTTTCTGGATACTAAAGCAACGGGTTTGTGCAAAATACTGACGGAAAACCTAATTATCTATTCGCAAACAATGTGTTTTCATTCGCAGTTAATGTGAGTTTAGTCTCTCAGATAGATGCAGATAATTAGAGTGAACAATAGAGATGTTTGCCATTCAAGTGTCAGAAAATTGCAATCCGTCACCAATAGTGGACAGTTTCATAGGAGACTTCGATACCATGTTTAAGCAATATTTCCTCCACCTCGTACAAACTCAACAAGAAGCGGCAATTGAGCTTGGGAACGTGAGCAACGATCTGGATGGAGAAGAAGAGGTGCTTGTAACTGATTGGAGCTGAAGTCTTAGGCCGGCGCTAAGCGCGAAAATTTACTTCAAACTTAATGTGAGAACTCCCTTTAAGGGCGGTTATTTCTTGTTGGTGCAGTCTGTGATCAATCCCCTTCTTGATCTCTTTTTTCTTACATTCCTCAAATATGCGATGCGAACATCCAGCACAGACTGTGTCTTCAACTTCGTTCATGGCCCGCTCAATGGCCTCTCGCTTGTTTAAGAGTAGATTGTTGATGCCAAGTTTTTCCAGAACATGTGCCTTTTTGAGTGTCTGGATGACAGGCTGGTATGTGGTGATCAGGTAAATGTCTCCGCCACGGGCTCTTATGCGGTTGGTTTCTTTCAAAAGATAATCAGCACCTGTCAGATCCATATTGCCAACGCCGCGCAAGTTGAGGATTGTTATTTTGCGCTCACCGTCCTGAAGTTCGATCTCATGAATTTTCTTTTCAACGTTCTCAACAGAACCGAAGAAGAAAGGGCCATCAATGCGAATGATGCCGATTTGAGGGCATTGGACCAGATCATAAAGATGGGCACTACGAAAACTGCGATGCTCATTATAAAGTGCGGGCGCCTGTGAGAACACATGAGGAGTAGCGCTGTTACGAAGGAAGATAAACAGAGAAGTTACAACACCTGCGACAATCGAGAACTCGAGTTGGCTGGCAATTCCAGTGAAGAAAGTTAGGCTAAAAATCAGCGTTTCACTTCGGCTCGTGGTGAGGATGTGATGGATTTCTGTTTTATTAATCAGTCGCCAGGCCACAAACATAATAATCCCTACCATTACCGGCACCGGAATGTGTTTGGCATATGGGGCAAAAAACAGCAGTAAGATCAGAAGAAAGGCCGTGGCGAAGATGGCAGCAAGCGGGGTTCGCCCTCCTGACTCCACGTTTAATGCAGAGCGGGTGAATGAACCTGAGCTAACATAGCATTTAAAGAATCCACCAATCAGATTAGACAGGCTTTGGCCAATAATTTCCTGTGTCGTATCATAATGGTCGCCTCGCCTGACGGCAAAAGCACGTCCAATTGAGATGGCTTCTAAAAGAGCGACGAAAGCGATAGTTGCCGCACCAGGCAGTAAGGTGGCGATTTCATCCAACGCGAGTGTTGGAAGATAAAAATCCGGAATGACCGACCCCAGAGGTTCAAACATTTCGACCCCGGATTGCTGCACTTCAAGAAGCCAGCCCAGACCCGTTCCACCTAACAATGCGATGAGATAGCTCGGAATGCTTTTACTGAGTTTACTGCAGACGAGGACGATTGCAAAAGTCGCCAGAGACAGCAGCGCTGCAAGACTTTGAGTTTGCCCGATACTCTCGAACACTCTGGATAACCGTTCAAACACACCACCGCCGCGTTCAACGCTGATACCGAGCGCTGGTGCAAGTTGGGACGCTGCAATCAGAAATGCAGCTGCTGCTGTAAAGCCCACCAGAACAGAATGAGAGATAAATGTTATTAAGCTGCCAAGCTTCAATATGCCTGCAGCGAGCTGAATTATGCCGACCAGGATTGTCAGGGCCAGAGCCATCCGAATATAGGTCTCAGTGCCAGCCTCTGCATGCATCGATAATGTTGTAAAAAGTACTGCAGAGATTGCTGTAGCAGGGCCGGAGACCATAACCATGGAAGAGCCAAAAAAGGCTGCAATGACCGCTGGTATCATGGCCGTAAACAGACCGTATTCTGGTGGCAGGCCAGCAATGATGGCAAATGCAACGCCTTGAGGTAGCACGATCGCTGCACCAGTAAAGCCAGCAAGCAAATCTGCTTGCAACGTTCTTCCTGAAACCTGCTGATACCAGCGGCGACGGAAGGAAATGTAACGAAAGAGGCTCTGGAATGCGGGGCGCATCATTCCTACTCCAAATCATAGATTCAGCGTCATAAGTGCGTGCGCTTAAGCAAGTCGAGCAGGGCTTGTTGTGGGACGCATGTTCACCGGACCAAGTTGTAGTTTCTGGATGTTTATCGCTGGGGCTGCCCATGAAAACACACTCCCACTAGCTCGAGTTATGGTTGTAGTCAAATATATTGTCGACAATATGACAAATTAATGATACGTCACTGCAAACGCGCTGCTATTCATAAAATTTGAAGCAGTCGGAGTCTGGCGCTAAGGGGAGCGAGGCGAAGGTCTTTGCGTCAAGCAAAGAAAGAAAAACTTGGAGGAGTGATATGAAAAAAACAGGTTTCCGTAAGAGTGTTGCTGCACTCACAGTTGCTGGTGCAATCGCGTTGCCTAACATGGCAGCTGCCGCTGAGCAGACATTCCTGACAATAGGAACTGCTGGCGTCACAGGCATTTATTACGCTGTGGGTGGTGGGATTTGTCGACTGGTGAACAAGGGGCGTCGCGATCATGGCATTAAATGCTCTGTAGAAAGCACTGGCGGCTCTGTATACAACCTGAAGAGCATTCGTGCTGGTGAACTTGAGATGGGTACTGTTCAATCAGACTGGCAGTATCATGCATACAATGGTTCCAGCGTGTTTGAAGACAACGGCCCGGACAAAGATCTGCGTTCCATTTTTTCACTTTATCCAGATACTGTTATCGTTGCAGCCCGCAAAGACACTGGCATTGAACAGCTGGAAGACTTGAAGGACAAAACTGTAAATTTGGGTAACCCAGGTTCTGGCACCCGGGCAACAGCTGACGTTCTTGTTGATGCACTTGGCTGGTCAAAGGATGACTTTGGTCTTGTCACTGAGCTTAAGTCTGCTGAGCAGTCTGCTGCACTTTGCGATGGCAACATTGATGCGTTTTTGATGGTTGCAGGAAACCCGGTGGCTAACGTTCTGGAAGCCGCAACCACTTGTGACATCAACCTCATCCCGGTCACAGGCGAAAATGTCGACAAACTGGTCGCGAGCAAAAGCTATTATGGCAGCGTTGCTATCCCAGGTGGATTGTACCGCGGCGTTGAAAACGAAGTGCCAACCTACGGTCTGGCCGCGACTTTCGTAACCTCCGCAAAAATTCCTGAAGCCACCGTTTACCAGATGGTGAAGGCAGTTTTTGAGAACTTCGAAACCTTCAAGAAGATGCATCCATCCTTTGCTGTTCTTGAGAAAGAAAAGATGGTGTCACAGGGTCTTACTGCCCCAATGCATCCAGGCGCGCTGCGTTACTACAAAGAAGCTGGCCTAATCAAATAAACCTATTCAAACAAACGATAAGAATGGACATCCAGTATCAGAGGGGTGTCCATTTACAGTTTGTGCATGTCCTCAGCAAAGTTTAGTAAAATGAACGAAAACCAAACCAGCCACTCTACTCATGATGCAGAAGAAGACCTGCGCAATCAGGATATCAAAATCTACGTAAATGGAGAGATCGTCCATAAGGATGAAGCCAAGGTGTCTGTATATGACTCAGGCTTCATGCTGGGCGATGGCATGTGGGAAGGCATGCGCCTCTATGACGGCAAGTGGGTGTTTTTTGACGAGCATATGGACCGTTTGTTCAACAGCTGTAAGTCGATATCTCTTGATATTGGAATGACCAAAGACGAAATCCTTGCGGCGATGAATGCAACGGCTGCTGCCAATGGAATGACAACGGATGCTCATTGCCGCCTGATGATTACGCGTGGCCGGAAAGCAAAACCGTTTCAGCATCCATCATTGTCTCGATATGGTCCAACTGTTGTAATCATTGCAGAACACTCCAGGCCTGTTAACAGCTTACAAAAACAGGGCATTCGTCTGGCAACAGTCCCTCAGGTACGCGGGCTGCCAATGAGCCAAGATGCTAAGTACAACAGCCATTCAAAGCTGAACTGTGTGATTGCCTGTTTGCAGGCCGAGCAGGCAGGAGCAGACGAAGCGCTGATGCTTGATCCGCATGGCTTCGTAAACACTACAAATGCTTGTAACTTCTTTATTGTACGTCGAGGCGAAGTTTGGACATCAACCGGTGATTACTGCATGAATGGCGTGACGCGCCAGAAAGTTATTGATGTATGCCGGGAAAATGACATTCCCGTTTATGAAAAGAATTACTCCCTCTATGAAGCGTACGGTGCGGATGAAGCTTTCCTGACAGGTACGTTTGGGGCACAAACACCTGTGGCGTCCATCGATGGCAAGACTAATGGTGAGCACGAAGGCGCGGGCCCGCTAACGCAGAAAATTCAGAGGCTTTACAAAGAGCTCATCCGACGCAACATCGCAGCATGACATGCTGAAACTCGCAGGCCTGCAGCCCATCAAAAGCAACACTCTGCGAGATCAGGCTGTAACACTGATTAAGCAGATGATCGTCGATGGTGTTTTTGAACCAGATCAGCGCTTGACCGAAGCAAACCTGTCTGATGCCCTGGGCATCAGCCGGGGGCCTTTGCGCGAAGCGATCCGGGATCTGGTGGATGCAAGGCTACTAATATCATTACCTTACAAAGGTATTTTTGTTCGCTCGGTAAGCCGTAAAGATCTGGAAGAAATCTATACCTTACGCAGGACTCTGGAGGTCAGTGCTTTCAAGCAATGCTGGGAGAAAAGGACCTCTCAATCCCGAGCAGATTTATATCGTTTGCATAAGCGTTTACTGCAGGAAATCTCTTCCGGCGAGGAGCCTGACACCGCGATTGCGTTTGAATTTGAGTTGCACAACTGGTGCTACCAGCTCTCTGAAAATGCGCTGCTCATTCAATGCTGGGAACGTCTCAAGCCAAGCCTGCAGTATTACTTCCTCTTGCACCAGCGCGCGCACAATCGTGCAGGCCCTTTCGAAGATGCTCATGAACGCTATGTCGAGCTGGCGTGTGGAAAGGACCTTGACGCTATGATTTTGCATCTGGAAGAGCATTTGCAGCAAGGATTGATTCAAACAATTCAATGGTTGCCTGGTGCGGCAGGCTCCGACCAAGAAAATATAGGGGAGCGACATCATGCAATTAAATAGCCTGAGCGTGCTGCTGATTGGTTGCGGCAAAATGGGCTCTGCACTTTTGAAAGGTTGGCTTAGCAACGGGCTACGCCCAGACCTTACAACTGTATATGAGCCATATCCCTCACAATGGCTTTCCGGTTTGGTCAGTCAAGGTCTTCAGTTGAACGCTCAGCCAGAGGCAAAGCCGGACATTGTTATTCTTGCAACCAAGCCGCAGATCATGGAAACCGCAGTGCCTAAATGCAGGCTATTCGGCAACGGGTCCACTATTTTCCTTTCGATTGCTGCTGGCACGCTTTTCTCTTCACTTGAGAAGATGCTAGGCGAGAAAACACCGATCATCCGGGCCATGCCAAATACGCCTGCTGCGATCTCTCGTGGTATTTCTGGAATTGTCGCAAATGAACAGGTCAACGACTTTCAGTTGGCGCTGGCACAGAACCTGATGGCAGCTGTAGGCGCAACAGTTCTGCTTGAAAATGAACAGCAAATGCACGCAGTCACCGGACTTTCCGGTTCTGGGCCAGCCTATATTTTTGCGATGACGGAAGCGATGACACAAGCAGGTATTGACGCTGGCCTGCCGACTAAGATTGCTGAGAAGCTTGCAAGAAACACCGTCGCAGGTGCTGGACACCTAATGCTGGAAAGCGGTGAAGAAGCTTCCGCTCTGAGGGAGCAGGTTACGTCTCCCAATGGAACAACCTACGCAGGACAAAAAGCTTTAGAGCGCGCAAATACGGGTCTTGGAGATTTGATGTCCAAAACAATCAGAGCAGCTCAGCAACGCTCTGAAGAACTTGCACAAAAGTCAGCTGACTATGAATAGAGATAGTCAGCTGGGGCATCATTTCGCATTGGGAGAGGGTAATGATACGGGATACAATAGAAGCAACTGAGTACACGGAAAGGGAACTGCAGGATCTTGTCGCATCCTCAGATTCGGGCTCACGCAACCCAACGGGGTCACTGGCACTTTTCATCAGTATTATTGCAGTTCTCTGGTCGTTATTTCAGGTGGTGCTTGCTTCACCGGTTGTGAACCATTTGCTGCCGGGGGACCTGATCAATAACTCTCGTCAGATACACCTGGCGTTTGCAATGTTCCTTGCTTTCATGGTCTATCCTGCGGTCGCATCGAGTCCTCGCAACTATATTCCTGTACAGGATTGGGTGTTTGCAATAGCCGGAACGTTTACCGCGCTTTATGGACTGGTTTTTTACGAGAAAATCGTACGCGCTGGCGGCATTGCCGATGAAACAGATAAATGGGTCGCATTGGCTGGTCTGTTTTTTGTCTTCGAGGCAGCGCGCCGTGCTTTAGGTCCTGCGCTGGCAGTGATCGCCAGTGTATTCCTCACTTATATCTTCTTTGGTTCCTCCGAATGGGTTCCGGAAGTTATTCGCTGGAAGGGAGCCTCCCTGACGAAAGCTATGAGCCATTTATGGATTACTTCAGAAGGAGTTTTCGGGCTGGCTTTGGGCGTTTCAACCAAGTTCGTCTTTCTGTTCGTCTTGTTTGGCGCTTTGCTGGAAAAAGCAAGGGCAGGCAATTATTTCATCAAACTTGCCTTTGGCGCACTTGGTCACCTGAAAGGGGGACCTGCAAAAGCCGCTGTTTTGGGATCGGCTGCTACCGGCCTGATCTCTGGTTCCTCAATTGCAAATGTTGTGACGACAGGCACTTTTACAATTCCTCTCATGAAACGTGTTGGGTTTACATCTGAGAAGGCCGGAGCGGTAGAAGTTGCCTCATCGGTGAATGGCCAGATCATGCCACCAGTTATGGGGGCCGCTGCATTCCTTATGGTTGAGTATGTGGGTATTCCGTATGTGCAAGTAATCACACATGCTTTCCTGCCAGCAGCAATCTCTTATATCGCATTGGTGTATATCGTGCATCTTGAGGCGGTAAAGCAGAACATGCCAACACTCGGCAATCGTGCTGTTTCCCTTCTCAGCACAATAATGGGCATGTTCTTGTTTTTCGGCGGATTTGCCGCAATTTGCTATGCGGTGAAGTACCCGGTTGCATTCATCAGTTCGCTGGTTCCTGAACAGGCCAGCTGGATTTTGGCGCTGATGATGGTTGCAGCTTACATTGCCTTAGTGTGGGTGGCAGCTCGACATAAGGATCTTGAACCGGATGACCCGCATTCTCAGAATGTTGAGCTACCGGTTGTCAGTGAGATTTATCAGACCGGCCTCTATTACTTGCTCCCCATTATCGTACTCGTCTACTTCTTGATGGTCGAGCAAAAGTCTCCGGGGTTCTCCGCCTTCTGGTCAACCGTGCTGCTCTTTGTGATCCTGTTGACGCAGAGACCGTTGAAAGCATTCTTTCGTGGTCAGTCTAGTCTGAGCCAGGAGTTGTTCTCGGGCGTTAAAGACCTGATTGCGGGCCTTAATGATGGCGCTCGTAATATGACAGGTATCGGTCTTGCTACCGCCACAGCAGGTGTGATCGTCGGAACAGTTACACTGACCGGAGTTGGCCAGGTTATCGCTGATCTGGTTGAGTTCCTCTCCGGAGGCAATCTGATCGCCATGCTTCTGCTTGTGGGTTTTTTATCTCTGTTTCTTGGAATGGGCTTACCGACAACCGCAAACTATATCGTGGTATCATCACTTCTTGCTGGTGTTGTGGTGGAGCTCGGCGCGCAATCTGGCCTGATTGTGCCGCTCATTGCAGTCCATCTGTTTGTCTTTTACTTCGGCATTATGGCGGATGTGACACCGCCGGTTGGTCTTGCTTCTTTTGCTGCTGCTGCGGTTTCCGGAGGCGATGCGATCAAGACGGGCTTTACCGCATTTTTCTATAGTTTGCGGACTGTTGCTCTCCCGTTTGTGTTCATTTTTAACACGGATTTGCTGCTGATTGATGTGGGCCTTTTTGAAGGTATTGTAGTCTTCATTGTCGCGGCTATCGGGATGCTGGTGTTTACCGCCGGGACTATGGGGTGGTTCATTACTCGCAGTCGGTTTTACGAAAGCATCGCACTTGTGTTGATCGCCTTTGCGTTGTTCCGGCCGGGTTTCTTCATGGACCGGATTGATCCTCCCTTTGAAGATTATGCACCGCAACAGCTTTCTGAAGTGATGGCTGGGTTGAAGGAAGGCGAAAAACTACGCCTTGTCATCAGTGGACCCGACTTCGATACACTAAAGGAAAAGAAGTACACCCTAATTGCAGAAGCCGAGCCAGTTAGCGCAACGGCAGGATTGGGGGGCGGCCGTTTAGAAGCACTCGGTCTGATGACGGTTAACGAAAGTGACAAAGTGCTGCTGGAGGAACCTTTCGTGGGGACGCCTTTCTACAATGACTTGAGCACCTTTGACTTTTACGGAGATACCCCTGTGGTGATCAGCAGTGTTAAAGCTCAGGCCGACCAACTCCCGAAAGAACTCATATATTTTCCAGCGCTCCTTTTGCTCGCGGGTATTGCCTTTATGCAAAGCAGACGAGAGCGTGAAACCTATCGGCAGGAGGTGTGCGCATGACACGCCGGATTCTTTGCGCTATTGACGTCAATCAACCACAGATAGAAGAGCACGTTTTGGAAGATGCTATCATCCAAGCCAGAACCTGTGATGCGCATCTGGATATTTTAAGTGTCCTGCCTGACTATGGAACTAGTTTTGTAGGGAGTTTTTTCTCAGCGGAGCATCACCGGGAAGCCATCGATGAAGCCAAAAGGCTCCTCGATGCCTTGGTTGAGAAGAAACTGGGAGCGGAGCCCGATCTTGTTGTTAGGAAAATCATCGGAACCGGTGTTGCATATGAGCAAATACTGAAGACTGCTGAGACAACAGAGTGTGGTTTGATCGTGCTCGGCGCACATAAGCCAAACTTCCAGGACTACCTGCTTGGACCGAACTCTGCGCGGGTAGTAAGACACGCTAAGTGTTCCGTGTACATCGTACGCCAGTAACAAATCCCAGGCTCGGCACTTTGGTTCCGGGCCTGTTTTATCCAGGTCTTTAAGCCACTGTCTCTTTGTACTGGGCAATGAAATTGAGCGTTTTCTGCAACCCTTGTTGCATGTGGTCATCCAGATGCTTCAAAAGCATATCAAGGTCATCACCACACGCGAGCTTTACGTAGGCATCATGGCTCCCTCTGGAAGGGCCGCTTCGACTATGAGCTTTTTGATGCAAGGTGAAATAGAATTGGAGGTTGGGTAATAGTCTGGCCCACTCTGCCTGTAACAGCTCATGGCCACTCAACTCATAACACCAACTGTGCAATTTTAGCTCCTGCTCAATAGCCAGTAGCGGATCGTTTGCTTCAATTGCTGAAATTAATGCTGAATGCCGTGCTTTTAAATCATCGCATGTTGCTGCACTGCGCTTATCCCAGCTTTGCTCGAAGGCAAATTTCTCAAGCGCTGTACGCAGTGAATAAAGCTCTTCGAGGTCTTTTGGAGTCACTGTTCTGACAAATAATCCCTTGTAAGGAACGCTTTGTAACAGGCCAATATCTACCAGTTCCCGAATTGCTTCCCGCAAAGGTGCTCGACTGACCCCTAACTGTGTCGCCAATTCGGTTTCTGTAAGACGCGTACCGGGAGGAAGTTGAGCACTTATGATGAGATCTCGCAGTCCTCGAACAATTTGCCCTCTGCGGGTTTGATCCGTAAGCGGCATAATTTTGCTATATGCGGACATGCATACTTCCTTCAAAGGGGCTTAAGCATTTGCCAATTGGCTATAATGGTCAATCACTAACAATCAAATGAGAAACAAAGTCATAGCACCTGCCACTCAAATCCGCCAGCATCGGAGTTCATGTAAATGGAGGGCAGTATACAAACGCATTCTAAGGCTCGGTTGGAAAACATGACTTAGAGCGCACTTTGTGTGACTTCAGGGTTTTCTTATTAGATTTTTTCGCTCTGCAGAGTTTGTCGGCAGTAGGTTTGATGGGCAACTACTTTCTGATGTATGTGGCTTACCAGACCTGCTTTTCTCGTAGAATAAAGGCTTGCATGCTTTGTGGGGCTCGCCCTGTCAAATCCTTAACGCAACTGGTTACTCTGTTTTCTGAGCCTTGAGATATATTAATATCCATTCCAGCGAGGATCTCAGCGTATTCTTGTGGCAGCCCGCCTCTCTTGAGGTGCTCTATAAGTTGTTCCAAAGTTAATTGAACATGGTCGATCTTACGAGCAAGCACTTTACTGAGCTGTGCAGCTACATCGCTGTAACTCAATGCCTCAGGGCCTGTCAGGATAAAGTCTGAGTTTGCACTTTGCTCCGATAAGAGAGCAGCAACGGCACACTCAGCGATGTCTGCGGTATCGATAAAACCAACACGTCCTTCACCAGTCGCAGAGTAAATTGCACTCTCTTCACGGATAGTAGGGAGATGCTGTTGCTCCGAAAAATTCTGCATAAACCATGTTGGTCGCAAAACTGTCCATTCTCTGGCGTTGAGAGCCAACCAATCATGGACCTGCCCCATCATCGGCCCACCACGTTCAAGTGATGAGGCGCTGAGTAGAACGAAACGTTGTACACCTGCTTTAAGAGCGGTCTCCAGGATTGGTGGCACAACCTTTTCGTGGTCACTCGTGTTGGTCGGAGCAACGACATATGCGGCGCGTACGCCCTCGAAAGCTGGTGCAGAAGCTGTGGGGTTCATCCAGTCGAACGAAACATGATTTGTCTCTCGCGGATTTCGAGTGCCTATGCGAAATGTAACCTTCTTCGCCTTAAGGCTTTCTGCGACATATCGGCCAGTTTTACCTGTGCCGCCTATAACCAGGATCCTATCAGTCATCGGTATCTCCTTTAAGCGTTGTACTTAATTGTTCACCGTTTCCGATGGCCTCGATAACGGCAAGAGGGTTCCAATAGTCTTTGTATCGGGTGATGAAACCATCTTTGATATCGATCACTGAGACGTAGTCTTGATCGTACCGCTTACCTGTCGCTTTACCGAAGCCTTTGCAGCTAAACTCAATCACCGCATATGTGCAATCTCTTGAGAGAAGCGTGCGTTCAAGTGACATGCTTTCAATTGTCAATAACTGTGAGACCTTCGGTAAGTAATCTGCAAGCGCTTGTTTGCCTTGCAGTGCATCAATTCCTCCTGCTGGAGCAAAAGGGAACTCGAATAAAACATCCGCTGACATCATATCGAGAAATGTTTCTGCTTCTGGAGAGATTGCCTCACCCAGTGCACTACGCAGTAAGGAAGAAAGGCTCGGGAATAAGTCAGAAGTATTTGACATAACTCTGTGCTCTTTTAGAATGGAACGATACTGTATCGTACCTATAAGGAGTGTTTCGATGGAACTCAAGAGTACTGTCCAAAAAAGTGATGGACTTAAACGTAAGCCAACTGGTGCAGCCGTGATGCGCACTGACATCACAGAGACATTATTCAAGTCGCTTTTTGAGGAGTGGGCCCAATGCGGGTACTCGTCGATCAGTCTTGAGCGTGTCGCAGCAAGAGCAGGATGTGGCAAAGCAGCTATCTATAGAAGATGGCCTTCTAAACTCAGCTTTGCCTCTGACGCGATTAAAGCTGCCAGCTTCGTACTGACAGACATTACAGATCATGGTTCTTTAGAAGCCGATCTTACAGCTTATCTTTTGATGATGCGCCGAGCGTTGAGACATAAGAAGGTCCGTCTGATTTTTGCGGATCTGGTCGCAGAACGGTCTCGCGCGGGTGAGTTACTCCCAATTGTCGAGGAACTATCAACTTTCCGCAGAGGTAAAGGTGAAGAGTTACTTGATCGTGCGATTAAACGCGGAGAACTCCCAGGGAAGATTGATATTGAACTCGCAATGGATATGATCCCATCACCGTTGTACTGGCGGATGGTTGTTTTAGGCCAGCATGTTAGCAAGACAACGATTATAAAACAGGTGCAAATGTTAATAGCTGCGATCAGTTGCGAAATGAAATAACCAGTCTACTGAAGGTACCGGACCGCACTGCTGTTCAAAGGCTTCAGCAATCGCTATATCTTCAGCAAGATTGAGGTGGAGCTTATCGAGGCTCTCTGGCTTGGAACCGAACCAGCCGGTTGGCCCCAAGAAGTTGGTGTTAGTGCTGGAATTGCTCGACCTTCACTTATTCCGCTAGAAGCTTGTTGACGGCTTTCAATTCAGCTAAGTCATCCCAAGATGATACCCAGATCCTTGAGCTACTGTTTTATACAGTATACTATGCATAAAGGTAAGAGATAGTAAGATTAAATCACTGCGGCTATTGTTCTATCTGGATGCTGAAAACGCCCATGTCTTCACCGGTATGCGCCACTCGATCCCTTCAAGAAGTAACGAGAGTTGGATTGCAGAAATATAGACTTAGCCTTGCTTAGTTGCTGAGCATTTAAGAGGCCCTCGCTCAAAGCTTTTGAACGCGCCCTGACTATCCCACCAGATGATCTGGCAAATAGCGCCTGAACACAGCGACCGTCCGCCTTCAAATTCTGACACCATGCTGCAAATGCGAGTTGGTTCAGAACTGAGCACGGCAGAAAGGCCAAAAACGGACATTAGCGTACTTTTAGATGAGGTTGAGATAGGTATGTCCGAAAATTCTACAGCAGTTCTTAAGAGCGATCTGTAATTATTTAGTTGGCCACTAACGCTATATATGCGCCACATACGGCCTCTAGCAAATTCAAATCTCCGATCTACAATGCTACGTCTCCTGAGGCCTGAGGAACGTCGTTAAGTTTGATCTTAAACATGCGCGAGGGTAATCGGTTTGTTCACCAGCGCACTTGTTTCACTTTTAGGAGCCTAATTTCTGGTCCCCAGTAGGTCGATCCGCAATAATGAGCTGAAGCACTCCAGGCCGACTTGCTCCAGCTCACCCTCTTCAAAAACGTGAGGTAAAGCGCCGCCTTCCAGCCACAGGCCGTCCAGGATCGCATTTCCAGCTATGCTAAGGCGTCTGAGTTCTTGTTCACTCACTATCCTGCCTGCTTCAAACAAAACATCAGAAATCAATTTTTTCAGGTGTAAGCGAAGCAGGTTGTAGCTTCGTTCGTGACTCTCTGTCATGTCCTTGTTGTGAAGTAAGGTTTCGAAGAAGCCAGCCCATATGGCAATCGAGTCATGACTTGTAACTGGCTCTTCCAAAGAGACCTTGATAAAGTTGGACATTCGCTCAGCGGCAGTCTCTTCACCGCGAGATGCTTCATCTGCAATGTGGACCAGATTGCCCATGTAGGCTTCATAGGCAGCTGCAATGAGCTCGTCTTTCTTTGCAAAATAGTACCTGATAAGCCCTTGGGTGACGTTTGCTTCTCTTGCTATTTCTCGCACGGTGGCCGACTGAACACCTCCACGGGCAATAACACGCAAAGTTGCGGCGATAAGATCAGCTCGCCTCGTATCTGTATTTTCCTGACGGATTTTTCCAGATTTGTCCTGCATTTCTGTAAGCATACCCAAGAGTAAAAACCAGCAACTTGTATTCATGCGAAACAGACAAGTGGCCGTAAAGTTAAATTTATTACCAGGCTGTGCACCCATCAGACGTATCTATCATGACTGACTAAGCCTTGATGAAAACTTGGCTCATGTGAAACCGCAATAAGTTCAAAGATATCAAAATGATCTCTTGTTTTCAACTTATCCTAGTAAAGAGGCGTGGCACCAGTTCCTTAAATCTCAACTTTTCTTTGGTGAATTTAGTTGTGGTCATCCGTGTTTGAGCATATTTTCCATTATCACCCTCTTGCAGGAAGCTTGTTTTCTAGAAGCCGGAATGCGAATGCAATACCGCCGGCAAGTATTAGGTAGATCAGCGCGAGCATCAACAGAGGTTCGTAGATGATGAACGTCTCCTGGCGAATACGCCCAAACATCGCATAAACGTCAACAACAGCAATGGTTGCAACCAACGGCGTTGCTTTGAGTTGCAATATAAGTTCCCCACCCAAGGTTGGTAGTACTCGTTGAACTGCCCTTGGCAACCAAATGCGACGTAGAATTGTAAACGGATGCATTCCGATGGCATGCGCTGCTTCTAGCTCTCCGCGAGGAACGCCCTTAAAAGCACCTCGCATTACTTCACCTTCATAGCCTGCAAACGACAATGTAAGAGCGACAAACGCATAAGGCCACGCCTCAATCAAGTAAGGCCAAAGCCAGCTTTGTCGTAATCCGGGCATGTAGGGGAATAAAGATCCCAAACCGTAATAGAGAACCCACATCTGCAACAAGATTGGCGTTCCGCGGATCAGCGTGCAAAAGCTCATCGCGAGCCAAGCCAGCAGGCGAGGTCCAGTGACTTGCACAAGCCCAATCGGCACCGCAAGCAAAAAACCAGCAACGATCGAGCTCACCAGCAACGCAATGGTGATCCAAAGTGCATCTAGAATCTCAGAACTGTATTTAGGCAGCCAAGCCCAATCCATCATAAATGCGAAGGTCAACACAAGCACTGCAGCGAGGAGAACCATAATCAAGCGATGGGGCTTCATAAGAGTTTGCTCAGGCATAACGCGTTCCCCGGCTCACTCGATTTTCCAACCATTTAAAAAGCTGTGTGGAGACCAATGTCACCATCAGGTACAACCCTCCAGCAGCGAGCAGGAACAGGAAGTAATGCTTTGTTGCACCGGATGCCTGACGCGCTGCCAAGGTCAATTCTGTAAAACCAACAACCGCTAGCAATGCAGTATCTTTGGTTGCGATCAGCCATAAATTTGAGAGGCCCGGAATAGCAGCAGGAAGCATTTCAGGAATTGTAATTCGGTGGAATATGCGTAGCGGATGCATACCAAAGCTGTGCGCAGCTTCGATGTGCCCAACCGGTACAGAGGCTATGGCACCACGAAAAACCTCGGTTGCATAAGCGCCTTGAACAAACCCTATAACAAGCACACCTGCAGCAAAACCGTTGATTTCGATCCTGCCAAACCCAGCGACTGAGAGCACATTGTTGAGCAATTCAGGTAGTGCGAAGTAGGCCAACAAGATTAAGACCAACTCAGGGATGGCACGAACAAAGGTAGTGTAAACGGACATGAGATCCCGAGCGACTGGACCACCGGACCGCTTCAGTGTTGCACCCCCAAGACCGATCACGATACCAATCGCATACCCAAGCAAGGCAACTTGCAAAGATACGACGAGTCCATCCAACAAAGCTCCCCCCCAACCCGGAGGTTCCAAAGAGAGCAGTTCGGCAGCACTCATTTCCCGATAGTTAGTTGCCATACAGTTCTCCCAAGCCAGCAGAGGGAGGCCCCTCTACTGGCAATCCGATACTTATTCGCCGAAGATATTGAAGTTGAAGTAGTTGGCAGTGATTTTATCGTAGGTGCCATTTGCGCGGATTGCATCAATGGCATCATTGAGCTGAGATTTCAGCTCGTCATTGCCTTTGCGAAGACCAAAACCAACTCCCTGGCCATGAATGGAAACGTCAGCTGCAACCAAGCCAGCGTCGTTACAGCAGATCTCACCTTCAGACGATTTCAGGAACTCGTCGAGAACTAAAACATCGGCCAAGGTGCCATCAATCCGACCTGCAAAAAGGTCTTGATTAGCTTCGTCCTGAGTTTGATATTCACGGATCTTGGCATCTGGGAAATGTTTTAAAGCGTATGCTTGGTGGATAGACCCAGACTGTACACCCATGATTTTGCCTGAAACCCCCTCGGGAGTTGGAGTAACACCACTGCCTTTACCAATCGCGATAGATGCGCCGGTCTGATAATACTTATTGGAGAAATCAATGACCTTAAGGCGTTCTTCATTGATGCTCAAAGATGCGCCAATAATATCAATGGATTCAGCAGTTAAAGATGGAATGATACTATCCCACGCGGATGCAACGATTTTACAATCCAGTTTGGCCTCTTCACAAACTGCATTGATGATATCAATCTCCCAACCGGTGTAGTTCCCGGTTGCATCCGGCGTGGAGAATGGCGGGTAAGCCTCTGTTGCGATGCCAACGCGAACAGGCTCTGCAGCTGCCGCTGTTGCATACCCAGCAACAGCAAGCGCGAATAGAGTAGATTTGATTTTCATTTTTCCTCCCAGTATTAATTGATAGATTGAATAAACTGCTTTAAACGCTCGGACTTTGGGGCCTGAAAGATCTCTTCAGGTGTTCCCTGTTCTTCAATTTGCCCCTGATTGAGGAAAATCACTTTATCGGCAACTTCTGCAGCAAACTTCATTTCGTGCGTGACGATGATCATGGTTCGGCCTTCCTCAGCGAGGCCTTGCATTACAGTCAAAACTTCACCCACCAGCTCAGGATCAAGAGCGGATGTTGGTTCATCAAAGAGCATGACCTCCGGATCGACGGCCAACGCACGTGCGATAGCGCCGCGTTGTTGCTGACCACCTGACAGATACGCGGGATACATCTCACGGCGTTCAGTGAGGCCAACACGCTCAAGTAAGTGATGTGCAATTTCGCGTGCTTCATTTTTGGGCCGTCCCAGCACCTGCACCTGAGCTTCCATTACATTTTGCTCAAGTGTCATATGCGGCCACAGATTAAAGCTCTGAAACACCATCCCTAAGCGACTGCGTAACCGGCGCAGCTGGCGTCTATCGGAAACTTCTGGGTTTCCTTGTTTGTCAAATTTTAAGTGGACTTCTTCGCCAAGCAACTTGAGTAGACCAGCACTGCTTGGTGTCTCAAGTAGGTTGAGGCAACGAAGAGTAGTCGATTTACCTGAGCCACTCCCCCCAATCAGCGAAATCACTTCACCAGGTCGAGCGATGAGATCAATTCCCCGCAGGACTTCGAGCTGCCCAAAGGATTTATGCAGATCATTCACTTCAATGACTGGTGATGGTTGTTTATCGCGGCCCGGCAATGCGCCTCTCCCAATTTATACGATTGAATAAATTTATGCATGCGCATAAACTAGGTGTCAATACTAATATTGATTCAGTCTGAAATTGGCGCAAAACAGGGAGAAAATCTTGACTAAGCGTTCTTACACATTCACCCACGCGATCACTCGCACACCGGGTCAGTCCATCACACAGGGCCTTCGTGCGGTGGATGTTGGCGCACCTGATCATGAAGTTTTCCTCAAGCATCACGATGACTATGTGGCCGCATTAGAATCCACCGGAGCGACAATCATCACGCTTGATGCAATGGAAGAATTTCCTGATTCTGTCTTTGTTGAAGATGCTGCGCTTTGCCTGCCAGAGGTTGCTATTGCAATGCGCCCCGGTGCTTCAAGCCGTCTAGGAGAAGCTGCAGCTATGATCCCAAACCTTGAAAAACTGTATGATACAGTGCTCACTATTCAAGGCGAAGGGTTTATTGATGGTGGGGACATCCTCACTACCGAACGTGAAATTCTCATCGGCACATCTGCACGAACCGACACGGCAGGGATCGAAGAACTGCGCGAAATGGTCGCCCCGTGGAACTACAAGGTTCGTGAGTTACAAACTCCAGAGGGTGTTCTCCACTTCAAAACCGATTGTTCCTTACTTGATGAGGAAACCATCCTTTCCACGAAGCGTTTGGATGCATCTGGTTGTTTTGAAGGTTATCGTGTCCTGCACACCGCAGAAGGTGAAGAAGCCTGCGCAAACTCCATTCGATTTAACGATCTTGTACTGATGCCAGATGGCTTCCCGAAAACCGAAGAACTTCTGGTAAAAGAAGGCTACAACATCCGCAAGATTGGCAACTCCGAAGCAGCAAAACTAGACGGCGGCATGTCATGCCTATCACTACGTTTCTCACCGCCAGTGATGTAAGCCAAAGCATTGCTTCCAAGCTGAAAAAATTGATCTGTAGTTGAGAAGTCGCGCTGGCTGAGTAATTCGTTGTGTAGCGTGCATGTCTGCACATGGTCAACCGCACACTTTAGCGAAATTCGCCCAAGTGTGCGGTGTGATACATCAAAGCTGATGTTCATTGGCTCCGATTAGTTGAGCAAAAGCTCGGACAGTGTTGACCAGCAAATAGGAGATTGTTAAAGGCCCGACGCCTCCAGGAACAGGAGTGATAGCGCTTGCGACTTCACTAACGGCATCGAAATCCACATCACCAACGATACCAGATTTTCCGTTACCTAAATCACGCAGGCGATTAACACCAACGTCAATCACTACGGCAATTGGCTTTCACCAAATGCGGAGCCCCTGCTGCGGCCACGATAATGTCTGCAGCGCGAACTTTACCTTCGATATCGTGGCTAAGGTGGTGAACTGAGGTGACGCTACAGCCTTGCTGAAGCAAAAGCTCCGCCATAGGTTTCCCAACAATGTTGGAGCACCCAATAACAGTCGCATCCTTTCCATGAAAGTCGTCGATCACCGTCTTTAAGAGGCGCAGGCAACCTTGAGGTGTGCAAGGAGCCAGTGCATCCTG
>NZ_LMCJ01000023.1:0-19652 GCF_001623085.1 Pseudovibrio sp. W74 | reverse complement strand
CCCCCGCCATAAAGCTTTCGAAATAAAGTGGGTGGAAGCCATCGACATCTTTTTCAGGGGCAATTTCATGCAGAATTTTGCGCGCATTCATGCGTTTGGGCAAGGGCAGCTGCAGCAATATGCCATGGGTTTCAGGTTCTGCACTTAGGTCACGAATGACTTGAGTGAGGTCAGCTAGAGTAATGTTGGCATCAAGCGCTAGTTTTTCGCTTTCGATACCAACTTTACGGCAACGCTTGACTTTGTTGTTAACGTAGATTGCGCTTGCTGGATCATCTCCAACAACCACTACCGTCAGCTTAGGGGTTTTGCCAAAGCTGGTGTGCAAGGAGGCAATAGCCTCCTTAACTTCTTCATCAATAACTGCGGCAAGGGTTTTGCCGCAGATGATTTGTGCCTGAGTCATTGTTGGAAGATCACTGTGCGATTGCCATGGATGAACACGCGACCTTCAGCATGAAGCTTCAAGGCGTGAGCGAGGACGCGTGCTTCAATATCCTGCCCTCGACGAATAAGCTCTGCTGGGGTTTCTGCATGGCTGATGCGCTCTGCATCTTGTTCAATGATAGGACCTTCATCCAGATCAGGTGTCACGTAGTGCGCAGTCGCACCAATGCGCTTCACACCACGCTCCCATGCCCGGTTATAAGGCATCGCACCTTTAAACGCAGGTAGGAAGGAGTGGTGAATATTGATGATCTTACCAAAGTGTCTGGAGCTAAGCTGGTCTGACAGGATCTGCATGTAACGAGCCAGAACCACCAAGTCCGCTCCAGTGCGTTCAATCAGCTCATCAAGCTTGGCTTCCTGCTCAGTTTTGTTTTCTTTATTGACTGGCCACAGGTAAAACGGAATACCCAGTCGTTCAACATCAGCACGGCTGTTGGAGTGGTTTGAAACAACGGCCTTGATCTCAATTGGCAGTTTGCCGGTTTGAACGCGATACAGAATATCAATCAGGCAGTGGTCAAACTTTGAAGCCATCAGGATCGCTGGAATAACACGAGCCGTGTCTTCCAGCGAAATTTCGGTGTTGAAAGCATCTGATAACTTGTAAAGCGAGCAAAAAGGGGCTCCAGTGGAAACCTTTGGAGCCCACCCACATTATTGATGGTAATGTGGCTACAAAACGCCTTTGCTAGCTTCTTTCAGCTCAGCCAAAAGCGGTGCATTTTGGTAGCGTTCTAGCGAGAAATCACTGGCATATCTGGGTTTCACGTCCTCAGCTACCCACTTTGCGACCAGGTCGGCTGATGCGCAGGCTGCCATTGTGCCAAATCCGGATAGTGCAGCAACCATGAATGCGCCTTTTTCAGCACCGTTTTCTCCCATTGATCCGATCAGCGGCCAGTTCTCTTCAGTCATTGTGTACCACCCACCATAATGGGTCATGTTTCGAGGCAACTTGCCATAGTAAGCCTTCAAAGATGGGTTGAGGCGGGCAGCTCCGCGCAAAACAATTTCTGGAAACTGATCATTCAACACTGGTTCCCATGCCACATCCTGAGGGGTTTCATTGTAGGCCCAGCCCAGTTTCAACCAACTGCCATTGTCACCACCATCCGGTCGACAATGGATAGCACCGGGCATTTGTTCAGTCAGCCACTTGTACTCATCATCACCAGCTAGCCAATCCTTTTCATCTTCAGACCAGTCGATACATTGCTCATCCAGATCAATTGAAAAAGGCAGGTTGCGGGGAACGGCTTTTTCTACGTCTTCAAATGCAATCTTTTGTTGGAAAGTATTATAAACAGGAAGAGTCTCCCCGATCATTTCTGCAATCTTACCCGCAAATGGCCCTGCAGCATTGACAATTTTCTCTGCTTTGACACGCGTAAGGCCTTCACCGGTTTCGATCTCAAGCTCAAACCCATCTTGCTGATTTATTTGTTTGACCATACCAGTGAGGCGCCGTCCTCCCTGAGCTCTGTATTTTTCCAGCATGTACATCCCCATCTGCTGGCCGGAGATGTCCCCACCACGACGAATATGCAAAACAGTTTGAATCTCCTCCGAGAAGGAAGGGAATGCTCTGCGGATCAGGTCCTGATTCTGCATTACATCCACGCCGTCGGGAGCTGATTCCCAATCTGGCTTTTCAGCAAATTTGTAGGACACACTGTCCGAGGAGCTATGGAAACGGATCAAATCGTCATGTTTATTGTCGTACCCATAACGAATTTGCTCTACCAAATCGTCTATCTGAGTTCGGCGGGTCGCCAACGTATAACCGCGTCGGTTCATATGCAAGCGGTTGTTGCTATCGCGAGCGATTTTTTCCATCAAATCAATAGAATGGTTGGTGAAGTCCACCATGCTTGGATGCGGCCACCAATTGCGATAGTTCTCACCTGACTGAGCCGATGTGAATGCCATTGGCTGGCCTTGCTCGATTAAGAGCACGTTGGTGATGTTGTGGTGTTCGGCCAGATAATAAGCAGTTGCGATACCGACGATACCAGCACCAATGATAGCGACCTCTGCTGAGTGTTGTGTCATTTTTCTGAATTCTTTTCGTATGGACTATTTGATGCCGACTTCGGCATAAGGTTCATTCTTATGAACTCGGCTCATCTCCATGCGCGTCAAATCCAGCGTTTGGTAAGAGCCATTGAGAGCAAGTTCAGCCAGGGCTCTTCCCACCGCCGGTGCATGCATAATGCCATGTCCGGAAAAGCCGCAGGCTGTAATGAGGTTTTCATGTCCAGGCGAATACTTGCCTATGATCATGTTTCCATCCAACAGGTTTTGTGCGTAATGTCCGGCCCAGCTCCGTTGTAGCTTGATTGCTTCGAATTTGGGCACAAGTCTGGCCATCATGGGCCAGATGACCTCTTCAAAGTAGTTGGCGAAAAAGCCGGAGTAGATGTCATCAATAAACCCTGGAGCAATATCAAAGCTTGGTCGCCCGCCAGCAAATCCATCTCCCTCAGGTCTAAAGAACATACCGCTTTCATCTTTAACCAAAGGAAGTGACTCAAGTTCATGGGCACATTTCCAAAAGTGCTGGACTCGGCACATCGGTACGACCGGCAGGGATGCTCCCGTCATCTCAGCCAGTTTATTGGCCCAGGGCCCGGCGGTGTTAATGAAATACTTGCCGTTAATGGTAGATCCATCCGCGAGAGCAGCAGAATGAACCTCTGTTCCTGAACATTGCATGTCTGTCACACTGGAGCGAATGTAAGTGACACCCATGTGTTCTGCTGCCCTTCGAAAACCTTGCAGCGCAGCATATGGATCAATCCAACCATCATCCGGAGTGTAACACGTTAGTGCGATGTCCTGACGATCGATGCTAGGAAACTTTCTGGCCGTTTCGGCTTTGTCCATCAGTTGTGTCGTAACGCCCATCGAACTTTGTAGATCAACGTTCTTGCGTAGTGTTTCTTCGCCATCTTTTCCTACAACAAACAGATAGCCTTGCTCGCGAAAACTGATGGACTGGACATCCGGAACATCTGTCAGTGTTGCCTCAAACCTCTTATAAAAATCAAGGCTATAAGCCGACATGGCGATATTTTCTGGTAAACTGAACTGCTGGCGTACTCCACCTGCCCCTTGTGGGGTTGTTGCTTCTTTGTATGAAGGATCGGGTTCTATAACCGCGACAGCCCCAGTCAGTCCGCTGCGGGCCAAGAAATATGCAGCAGCAGACCCCATAATTCCGCCGCCCATTATGACGATATCGTAATTCATTCTTCTTGCTGAGTGCTCCGCAGTGGAGGTCCCGGATGGGCCTGATAATTGGTATTACGTATTTGATGTTGACAAAATCGTATACGTTTTGCAAGTATCTAATACGTATTATTTCGGAGCATTTGATGAACTCAGCTCAAGAAGAGCTCAGCACACCTATCAAGGCTGGTAGTGCTGCTGACCCTATCTATCGTGATTTGAAATTCAAAATCATGAAGGGAACACTCGAGGGTGGGCGACCGCTGAGGCAAGACGAAATTGCCTCTGCACACGGAGTTAGCAAGATTCCTGTGCGAGAGGCATTGCGTCGCCTTGAGATTGAAGGATTGGTGGAATTTCGACCTCAAAGAGGCGCGATTGTCCGCAAGCTCTCTGCAGAAGATGTGCTGCAATTTATTGATATCAGACTGGCGCTTGAGTGCCGGGCATTGGAACTTGCAATCCCAAACATGATTGAACGTGATTTGGAGCATGCAAGATCCCTGCTGGATGACTACGCCGCAGAAACAGCCATCGAGCGCTGGTCTGATTTCAATTTGCAGTTCCATAGGTTGCTTTATGAGCCATGCGGCAACAAGCATTTGCTTGGTATGATTTCTGATCTTGAACAACGCATTGGTCCGTACATGCGCTTACAGGTGACAGAGGCTAGTGGCCTGGATCGCCCAATGCGAGAGCATCATGAGATCCTGGAAGCATGCGCGAGGGAAGACAGCACCTTTGCGGTAAATACGCTTCGAAAACACATTCAAACTACGCAAAAAGAAGTCGCTGCCTACCTTCGTCGGCGCACTGCGTAACTCTGAAACGGGCCCATGGGAGGGGTCCTTGCACAAGTGCAAAAATAATCATGAGGAGACGTCAATGAAAAATCTTTTCAAGCTAACTGTTGCAGCTGGGGCATTGGCTGCAATAGCAACCGGAGCCATCGCAGCTGAACGTAAGTTCGTAAATATTGGGACTGCTGGCATTGGTGGCGGGTATTATCCAACGGGCGGTTTCATTTGTAACATTCTGAACAAAAGCCGTAAGACGCAAGATCACAACATTCGTTGTACTGTTGAATCCACTGGTGGCTCTGTCGCTAATCTTCGTTCAATTCAATCTGGAGAGATGGACGTCGCTATTGCGCAAGCAGATTGGCAGTACCATTCGTCCAAGGGATCATCAAAGTTTGAGAAAGACGGTGCCAACGATAAGTTACGTTTCCTCTTTTCCTTGCACTTAGATACAGCACATCTTGTAGCCCGCAAGGATTCTGAAGCAAAAGATTTCTCAGATCTTAAGGGGAAAGTTGTAAACATTGGCAATGCAGGTTCTGGCACAGAAGCAACTATGAACTTTGCTTTGGGTCGCTATGAAACTAATGCTGATGAGTATTATGGCCAGGCAACACGTTTGACCTCTCGCGAGCAGGCTCAAGCCTTGTGTGACGGTAAGATTGACGCGTTTTTCTACACGACTGGCATCACAGCTTCTTCAATTACAGAAGCCACAAACACCTGTGATGCAGAAGTGCTTAACTGGAATGATGAAGTCACTGCTAAGATGATCGAAGAGTTCCCGTATTACGGCGTGTCTATTGTTCCGGATGGCACTTATCGCGGCCAGGAAGGTGAGCGTACGACCTGGGGTCTGCCTGCGACCTTGGTAGCTTCTGCAGATGCAGACGAAGAAGTGATCTACAACATGGTCAAAGCTGTGTTCGATAACTTCGAAGATTTCAAAAAGCAATCCACTCTCTACATCGGCGTTACTCGTGAAGGGGCTGTCAAGAACGGTCGTTCCGTTTCATTCCACCCAGGTGCAGAGCGCTACTTTCGTGAAGTCGGTCTGATCAAGTAACAGCAACTCAGCTGAACTCGATACAAGTAGCAAGAGGCGGGCAATGAATGTTGCCCGTCTTTTCATCTAGTCCAGAGAGGGGCGAATGGACCAAAAACATCAAAATGAACTGCAAGACCTGATTGCTGAAAATGATACAGGTGCACGTGATCCATCCGGGCTTGCCAAATACCTCATTTTTGCAGTGGGCTTGTTGTGGCCTCTCTACCAGCTTTACATGGCATCCCCATTGCCATTTTCGACTGGTATCGGACTTATTGACGACACACAGCAACGTGCCATCCATCTGGCTTTTGCGCTTTTTCTTGGGTTTGCGACATTTCCAGCGCTGGTTACATCTCCGCGCAAATACATTCCCTTTTATGACTGGCTCTTTGCCATCATTGCGGCCTCATGTTCTTTGTACATCGTTGTTTTTTACAGGGACGTTGTAGAGGGTTCTGGGGGTATTCGCCCAACACAGGAATTGGTGATTTCACTTGTCGGGATAGGAATGCTTCTGGAGCTCACCCGACGTGTTCTTGGATTGTCGCTTGTCGTCGTAGCACTCGTCTTCTCTTCCTATGTTTTCTTGGGCCCTGTACTGCCGGAGTTAATTTCGCATCGCGGTTTTAGTCTCAATCGTTATGTGGATCACATGTGGCTTACAACTGAGGGGGTCTTTGGCCTTCCACTCGGAGTCTCAAACTCGTTTATCTTTCTGTTCGTACTGTTTGGTGCTTTGTTGGATAAAGCCGGTGCGGGCAACTATTTTATCAAGCTGTCTTTTTCGCTCCTTGGGCACTTAAGGGGCGGCCCTGCTAAAGCCGCTGTGGTTTCGTCTGCTCTGACTGGTTTGATTTCAGGCTCTGCGATTGCCAACGTTGTCACGACGGGCACATTTACTATTCCATTGATGAAGCGCATTGGCTTTTCAGGAGAAAAAGCAGGTGCGATTGAAGTGTCATCTTCGATAAATGGACAGATCATGCCGCCAGTTATGGGGGCAGCCGCATTCCTGATGACGGAGTTTGTCGGCATCACCTATTATGATGTGGTCCTGCACGCCTTCGTCCCTGCCGTGATCAGTTACATCGGCTTGTTCTATATTGTGCATCTAGAAGCCGTAAAAGCCAACATGCCAGTGCTCGCTAAGCTACATCAAAGCACGCTAGGGCAGGCTCTTTGGAGTTTCCTGTTTGGCTTTGGCGCAATTGCTGTTGTAGCAGGTGCTGTCTATGGCTTCGCGACTTTGCTAAAACTGGTCGCAGGCGAGGCAACTATTCCTTTGGCCGCTGTCTCAATGATCATCCTTTACATTGTTCTCTTGAAAATAGCCGCCCGTTATCCTGAACTTGAAATCGATGACCCTAATGCCCCTCTTGTCACTATACCGGAACTAAAGCCTACGCTCATGGCAGGCCTCTATTACATCATTCCAATTGGAGCTCTGATTTGGTGTTTAATGGTAGAGCGCCTTTCTCCCGGCCTGTCCGTCTCTTGGGCAATTGTCGTTATGATTGCTGTTATTCTGACACAACGCCCATTAATGCAGCGTTTCAGATCTCAAACGGCAGGCAAATCAAATGATGCTTTTGCGAGAGGCTTCAGCGACCTGTTGGATGGGATGACAGCCGGTTCTCGCAACATGGTCGGCATCGCAATCGCTATGGCGGCTGCTGGCATTATCGTTGGCGTCGTCTCTCTGACCGGGCTCGGTCTGCTGATGACGCAAATTATCGATGCAGTATCAGGTGGTAATGTTGTCCTGATGCTGGTGTTTACGGCAGTGATGTGTGTTGTCCTGGGAATGGGCCTGCCAACAACAGCAAACTACATCGTTGTGGCAAGTGTTATGGCCCAACCCCTAGTGACGCTGGCTGCTCAAAACGGGCTTACAATCCCACTGTTCGCCGTACACTTGTTCGTCTTTTACTTCGGTCTGATGTCTGGCACAACGCCGCCTGTTGCAGTCGATGCTTTTGCCGGGGCTGCAGTTGCCCGCTCTGACCCTATGCGCACCTGCGTACAATCATTTTACTACAGTCTGCGCACAGCTATCCTGCCATTCATCTTTGTATTTAACCCTCAAATGCTTCTGATCGGTGTGGACAGCATTCCCTACGCTATCCTGATCATCACTATGTCCACAGTCGCTATGTTGGTGTTCGCTGCGGCTACACAGGGGTACTTCTTTGCGAAAAGTTACAGGTGGGAATCGCTTGCACTCCTATTGGTTGCATTTATTTTGCTGCGCCCTGGTTTCTTGCTCGACACGGTCAAGCCACCCTTTGAGAGCTTGAACCCCAATCAGATACTACAAGTCTCAGAGCGCGCTGAGGGTGGTGCTAACCTTCGCCTTTTGGTGGAAGGTGAGAACTTTAGCGGTGATATTGTCCGAAAAGTTGTCGCTTTCCCTCTTGGAGATCAAGGTCTTTCCGGAGAAGAGCGCTTGAGTGAGCAAACTGGACTAATGATCCGTGAGGAAGGGGACAAGGTCTGGGTGGACGATGTCGCGTTTGATAGTCCGGCGCAGAAATGGGGTATAGATTTCGATTGGGAGGTTTTGGAGTTACACAAGCCTAACAGTCGCTTTGCGAAAGAGTGGTTTTACATTCCAACGCTGCTCATTCTGGGTATTCTTGTCCTTTTCCAACTACGTCGCCGCAAAAGAAATGAAGGTAAGGAAGGGGCTTTGGGCTATGTATAACGATATCCTCGTCCCTGTAGACCTTGACCACCCTGAAGTAAGTGAAAAAGCCGTTGCCACTGCTTGCCAGATAGCGAAGGACTACAAGGCGGTACTACACTTTCTCAGTGTGGTTCCTCCGGTTAGCCCACTTATAGCCTCGTATTTTCCTAAGGACTATAAGTCCAGTCTCAGCGCGACTGCCAACGAGCGATTGCACACCTTCACGTCAAAGTATGTCAGCGATGGCGATATCAAACTGCAACACGTGATCGCTCATGGCTCTGTTTACGACGAAATTTTGCAGATGCGTGAAGCACTAAATGCCGATCTCATTATCTTGGCTTCTCATCGTCCGGAACTAAAAGACTACCTGCTAGGCCCCAACGCCGCCCGCATAGTCCGCCACGCTCCATGCTCGGTTATGGTCGTTCGGGAAGGGCAGGGGTAGTATCTCAATACTAATTTTCACTCAGATGGCTTTCCAGTTTGTCTAAACAAACTGTGGCTACGTTCGTTTGTGTAGGAGCGTAGCTGTTTGCCCATAGAGCAGCATCTTCAATCGGCTATCGCTTACCCATCATTTTCGACTCTTGCGTGTAAGGGCAGCGGCTCTTTTGAAGAATTCGGGGTCCCAGTCAGTGATGGATGTTTCTTCGACGGATGTTTGTAGGCGCAGTGTTTGGTCTGAGACGAGGGCAGAGAAGCCGGAGCCTGCGAGGTCTTCCAGCATAGCAAGTTCCATGAAGGCCTTTTGGCGTGGGGAGCGTTGTGATTTGTACTCTCCATTCCATTTTGAGGCTAATCTTGGATTGCCAACAAAGTCTGTGAGACCTTTGCTTGCCTGCTGGTTATCTGCCTGTGCAGGCATATCTGCGTGCGCAGGTTTTGAGTTTAACCATTCCGCCGTTTCTCCTTCTATGAAGGGGGTGCCATCGTTGAAGGACAGTTCGCGAAGTTCCGGGAGCCGGCCTATGAACTCTTGGGTGCTCTCTGTGATGGCATTAGCGACTTGTATGTGATCGGCTTTGAGAGCCAATTGAGCTGAAATGAACTGGCCTTCAATCCAAAATGGCATAGAAAACAGCGTTGTTTCTAACTGCTGAATGATTGCTATATCTGCATTGCTTTGCTTGAGCGCATCGCGATATTTGTCGCAGGTATCTATTGATACGGCAGGAATAATAGTTTTGGACTCAGATGTTATCTGAGGTGCACCTGTTATCTCTTGCCAGCATGCATGGCGGCGCAGCTGGTAGATAAAGGGAAGGGATGGGTCTTCCTGAAAGATGAGTGTGCATATCTCAGCGGTGGTGCGTTTAAAGGAACGTGCATCCATCGGAGTTGCGGAACCGATACTTCCCGTCTTTGCTCCATCTCCTGATGCAGAGGCTCCTGCGGCGGTCTGCGCTTTCTCTTTCTCCGTCTGCTTCTTTTCAAGCTCAAGTCTCTCCTGAAGCACACGAAAATCTTTTACAAGGCCGTGCTCAAGCAAGAGTTCGTTTTTGGTCAGGCGAGCAAGGCTTTCATCCAGTTTTTCAGCTTCTGTGCCGGGCTTGCCGGGTAACGCATCCATGCTGAACAAACCGCAAATACGGCGTAGGATGAGATCAAATCTTCGATCTTCTTTTGGACAGAGGTCTGCTCTTGGCATTGTTAAGCAGGCATCAAGGCCTCGGATGCAACTGGTCAAAGCCCCGCGTGTTTTCCGCGTCATTCGGGCAAGCAGCACAGCTTCCAAAACTGCCAGGCTTTTTTGAGTGTTTTGCAGCAGTTGCAGCGCTTCCCGCTCTATCAGACTCCAGTCGATCGAGCCGTGAGAGAGGGTGCCGCGTTTCATCAACTCATCACTGACGGCGTCAAAGTCTGGGTGATCTTCAATGTCCTCTTCAAACCTATCTGAAATGGGGGAAAGGACCGCTTTGGCGAGGTCGTCATAGGATGTTACGAAAAGAGAAGACGCAGCCGGAGCTGCCTCTTCTGATTTTGCTTCTGATGCGGTCATGAGAGTTACATCTTTGCTGGTAGGATAAGACCGGACAATGGTTGCTTGCGTGCGAGCGAACTAGCACCTTTGTGAAGCAGTGAATAAGTTGCTTTTTGACCGTCGAAACTAAATTCAATCAGTGCACCATTGCTGTCAAAGCCCTTCGTTGTAGCAAAGTCCAGCAGTCGGAAACCAGACCAAGGCCCTTTGAACGTAACTGTATGCGGACGACCTCTTCCTGCGGGGAAAACTGAAAGGCTGCTCTCTGCCTCATTCGTAAGGACGTTAGGCCAAATCACGCGGATTGGACGCCTTGGCCCATGTGAATAGGAAATGATCTGCCCTTCAATATTCATCACAGCACGACGCAGTTTGGCTGCAAGAGCCACAGGCTGAATATTGTACTCAACGCCAATGAGCCCTTCGGAGTTAAAGTAGCTCCTGCGCAGATCCAGAATGATCTTCAGGTTGTCCTGGAAATCCTTCTCGATGGCTAAGTGGCGGCCATCGATGGTTTTGGGTTCGCCCGTTGCTTCATCAACAAATACAATGAGGTTTTTCTTATAGAACGTCTCGATTTTGCCGCCGGGACCGAAGAAACTCTCAAACTCTTCAAGTGGAATCTCTTGCTCAGCTTGTTTGTTGAATGGATAGAGCTGAGCGTAGTTCAGATTATAATCCGCATAAATCTCTTCATTCCAGCTGCGCTGTAGTTCCTTCTTGGCTTCTTGCAGCAGAACCTTCCAGCTTTGGTCCGCTAATTTTGCGAAGAAGCGGTTCAATGGACTTGGCAGATCAACACCTATACGTTTGAGAGTATAGATCGGGTCCTCTCCCTGCAGGTCAATCCTGGCTTTCGCGCGCGCAAGGGCCACTTCGCCAGAGCGCTCCCCTGCTTGTCGGATGTCTTTGAGGTATTCGTAGAGTGTGTTGAGTGCAGCATCCAGATCTTCCAGGTAGGCTTTTTCGCCTTCCTCTGCTTCAACCAAGCCGTTCAGATTGGAAAAAGCCCGACGGACACGCAGTCCTTGCTCGCGGTAGATATCGAAGGGAAGGTCAGAGTCCACGGCCTGTTCGGCATTCAGCTCGATAAGCTTGCCTTCATAGATCTCAGTTTCACTTTTGACGCGGTTGATGAGCCGGTTCAGCGGTCGGTCTGGGCCAGTCAAGGTTTCAAGAATATCAACCGCATGATCCAGATTTCTGAAATCAGTAATTTCCAAACGGTTCAGCGCGGTGTTCCAACTGGAGATGTAGTTGGTCGCATAGCGGGACACGATCTTGCGCCGGAACTCTTTTAGGTCGGCTTGAGAATACTCAACCGTATCGCGCTCATCTGCGACCCATGCATCTTCAACAGCGACGACAGAAAGGCCGTCATTCATTTTTACGAAATAGTCCAGATAAGCGTCTTTTGTGAAAAACTCTTTCACCCCAATCGGCTGATCGTTTCCGCTGCTGCTCCTGGTGCCATCAAAAACGATGTTGTAAGCAGGTCCGATATCATTTCGGAAATTGACTGATGAGGCAAGCTGTCTGTCGCTGACCTGTTCTATATTGCGGTAAAGGCGGAGGTCTCTCGGAACTTCTCTTAAGTCTCTTTGGGAGGTTTCCACCAGATCTTTGTCGAGTGCGGCTTCTAGCCCTGCAGTTTCAATGGCAAAGACCAGATGATCACGAAGAGCTTTTTGCAGTTTTAGATCACCTTCAAACTGCTCTTGCCACTTCTGTTCCATCCAGGCTTTGACCAGCAGCTCATTTCGTCTCGATGCATCTCCCAGCATGAGATAGACGCGCAAAGCTTCAAGGCGTTCATTGCTGTCTCTACCGGTCTCATTTTCTCCAAGTTTTGCGATCTCATCTCGCACGTATGCTGCCACTTCCGGGAGGAAGTAGCGTGCGAGC
Source organism: Pseudovibrio sp. W74 (assembly GCF_001623085.1). NCBI lineage: Bacteria > Pseudomonadati > Pseudomonadota > Alphaproteobacteria > Hyphomicrobiales > Stappiaceae > Pseudovibrio > Pseudovibrio sp. W74. The sequence goes on along the minus strand of NZ_LMCJ01000023.1, from coordinate 7,545 downwards.
ATGTCGACATATGCTTTCTCAACTTCCGGGCCTATTTTGTGTCCCTGGTAGAGCTCAAGCTGAGACATAAGCCAGTTTCTGCTGCGGTAGTTGCCAAAAATGTCGCTTGCCGATGTAAGGGCCCCAAGAGAGCGAATATAATTTTGCCCGGATGCGTTAGAGTTTTGGGCTGGTCCTTGCTGGAGCAGCTCTTCAAAGCTCTCAGTGATATCAACAACCTGATCTGCACGTGTGCGGTTGCTTTCGTAACCCATCCAGTAAGCGCTGAAAAAGCCGACATACAACAAAGAAGCCGCAAGGCCTGAGCCGATGAGGGCGAAACGCTTCGCGCGTTCAATCTTGATATTGTCGCCAGCAAGCCCCGCTTCTTTGAAGACCACCTGATCAAACAGGGCAGACGAGAAGTACTGCTTGGATGGGCCACTGTGAATGGGCAGGATTGGCGGCGCTATTTCGTACTTTTGTGAGGTTGCCTGCAAAACAGGATTTGTTGGGATGGCTTCCTGCCGGGCTGATGAGAAGAAGATGCCCCGAATATGAGGGGCGGTTGAAAATTTGTCTTGATGCAGGGCTTTGCCGAGGAAGCCACCCAAAATTGTACTTAAGCCAGCCATCTCACGGGTGAACAGATAGAGTTGGCGTCGTTTGTGTGCTGAACGAATATCTGAGATACGATCGACAGTGGTATGATTTAGGTTTTCCAGCAGTTTGGCAAAAGCTGCATTAAACTCGTCTAACCACTTGTCTTGATCCCGACCACTATGAAGGTCGAATGTAAAACCAAATGGCTTTGCCCTTTCTGCTGTGGGCAGACATCCGATGAACTCATGGAAACCATCGATGAGGTCGAACTTGGTAAGTACGACATGGACGGTGTAGCGCGTGCCCAGCACTTCTGTCATTTCGCTCAGGCGAGCATGAATAAGTGCTGCTTTCGTGTTTCGCTCCTGAGAGGAGAGCGAAATAAGCTCTGACAGGTCAAGACATAAGACAACGCCGTTGATAGGTCTGCGTGGTCGGTTGTCACGCAGGAGTTTGAGAAAGCGGCGCCATAAACCTGCGTAATGTGTTTCATGAGTGTCAGATTGCTTTCCGTTTACATGTTCAACAAACTGGCCAGCAACATCAAACAGAACCGCCTCGTCGGTTACCCAACAATCAACGTCTTTTGTCGGTTGCACATGCTTGGCGTCTTCCTGAGAGAAAAGATGTGCAAGTGGAAACTTTAAATTCGATTCAACAATAAGGGATGTCTTGCCCGAACTTGGAGATCCCAAAACCACAAACCAGGGTAGCGCGTATAGGTTCTTTCCATTTCTGCGAGAACCCTTAGCTGCCCAGTTTCTGCTGATGGTTTGCAGGGCTTGGTTGAAGCCACGCTCGAACTCATTCAGATAGGATAGATCAGGTGTTTTAGGCTTTTCTCTTTTATCTTTATTTTTACTTAAATCAACTTTCTTCTTCTTTATGATTACATAAATTAAGTTACTGGCACCCCAAATTATGGAAAACACTGCCATTGCAAGGGCGCTGTAGATTAATTTTCTTTCGCTTGAGCCTGCGAAGGAGAACACAAAATCCCTGAAGAAAAATACACTTAAAACGAGTAAAATTAGAAATACCGAGCTTATAAATATATATGATTTAGTTAATTTAATAATCGATAATAGTATAGTTTTGATTATTGAGAGAGCTCTAATTATCATTACGTTTCTCTGGTTTGTATTAATCAGGTCGAATCGCATTTTCGGGCAATATTATCTTTTTTCTCGAAATATTTACTTTGCTAATCAATATTACTAAAGTCTAATAACGGAAGTTTTACTTTTGGGTTGTCGTCTGTTTTTCTTTCCGATAGGCCTAAGGGAAATTTAGAGTCGAATTGACGCTAAAGTTTTCAATTTTCAATTTAAGTACAATCTTAGGTAGTTTCTAAGATGTCTTCAGTTTTGTTAAGAAGAGTGGGGAAGGCTAATGGCTGGCAAGGAAGGTTCTGTTGCACCCAAAGAGCGGATTAACATTCGCTATGTTCCTGCAACTGGTGACCAACAGGAAGAAGTCGAACTGCCGTTGCGTCTTGTCATGTTGGGTGATTACAACGGCAAAGAAGACGATACGCCTCTTGAAGAGCGCGAATTGCTCTCAGTTGATAAGAATACCTTCGCATCGGTGATGAAAGAAGCGGGGCTGGAGCGTGAGCTAACGGTCAAAAATACGCTTGTTGAGGAAGAAGACGCACAGCTTGCGGTCAATCTGAAGTTTGAAGGGCTGAAAGACTTCGAGCCAGATTCTATCGTGAAGCAAATTCCTGAGCTTAAAAAGCTAATCGATCTGCGTGAGGCTCTTGTTGCTCTTAAAGGGCCGCTTGGAAATATTCCTGCGTTCCGAAACCGACTAGAGCAGCTGCTACAAGATAAAGAGCAGCGTGAGAAGCTTCTTTCAGAGTTGGATGCAGTGGTTTCGTCTCAGGAAGAGAACAGCTGACACTACGTCATTATCAATAGATTTTATAAACAACTGCGGAGCTCGTTCGTTTTGATCCGCAAGTACATTTCAAAGTAAAAACATGGATGTGATGAAATGGTAGATGTATCAGCTTCTACCGGCCAGCCAGATGTTGCCGGTTCGGGGGCCGCGATTTCTCTTCTTGACCAGATCATGGAAGAGACCCGCATTCGCCCTGAAGACGAAGAAAGCTATTCCATAGCGCGTAAAGGCGTTGAAGCGTTTATTTCTGACCTCCTTGCGAGCCAGGAAGTTGACCAACGGATCAACCGTGTATTGGTTGACCGTATGATTGCAGAACTGGACCTGAAAGTATCAGCGCAACTTGATGAAGTTCTGCATGATGAAAAATTTCAGGAACTCGAGTCTGCATGGCGCGGCCTGAAACTGCTGGTTGACCGGACAGATTTCCGTGAGAACATCAAGATTGATGTGCTTTCTGTCTCTAAAGACAAGTTGCTGGAAGATTTTGAAACGAGCCCGGAAGTCGTACAATCTGGCCTTTACAAACACGTCTATTCCAGTGGGTATGGCCAGTTTGGTGGCGAGCCTGTAGGCGCAATGATTGCCAACTATGACTTTGGTCCTGGTGCCCGCGATGTAAAGCTGCTTCAGTTTACTGCCTCTGTTGGCGCAATGGCCCATGCTCCGTTTATTGCGGCAGCTGGTCCAAAAATGTTCGACGTTGATGAGTACGTGGATCTGCCTGCGCAGAAAGATCTGTTCTCCATCTATGAAGGGCCGCGTTTCCGCAAATGGATGGGCTTCCGTCAGAGTGAAGACTCCCGTTACGTTGGCCTGACATGCCCACGCTTTTTGCTTCGCATGCCATATGATGCGGAAGAAAATCCGGTTGATGCGTTCGTCTATAATGAGAACGTGACAGAAGAGCATGAGAGCTATCTGTGGGGTAACACTTCATTCCTGATGGCAACTCGCCTGACAGAGAGTTTTGCCAAGTACCGTTGGTGTCCAAATATCATTGGTCCGCAATCAGGTGGTGCTGTTCACGACTTGCCGGTACATGTGTTTGAAGCCTTTGGTCAGCTCGAAGAGAAAATTCCAACGGAAGTTCTGGTTACAGATCGCCGTGAATTTGAGCTTGCCGAAGAAGGTTTCATTTCACTGACAATGCGCAAAGGCTCTGACAATGCGGCGTTCTTCTCCGCAAACTCTGCCCAGAAGCCAAAGATCTTCCAGAACACCAAGGAAGGTAAAGAAGCGGAGACCAACTACAAACTTGGGACTCAGCTTCCTTACATGATGATCGTCAACCGCCTTGCTCACTACATTAAAGTGCTGCAGCGCGAACAGATCGGATCATGGAAAGAGCGTGAAGATCTGGAGCGTGAGCTTAATACTTGGCTCCGGCAGTATGTGGCTGATCAGGAAAACCCACCTCAAGATGTACGTTCACGTCGTCCACTGCGCGCAGCAGAGGTTATCGTCTCTGATGTAGAAGGTGATCCGGGTTGGTACCAGGTGTCTTTGAAAGTGCGTCCGCACTTCAAATACATGGGAGCGAATTTTGAGTTGTCGCTCGTTGGTAAGCTGGACAAGGATAGCTAAGGGCTGCCCATGAGAAAGCGCGATGAACCCGTTGTTTGGGACAGCAGGCTTCGTACAGCGCGTGGCAGTTTGTTCGAGCGTTTGATTGCTGATGAGGAGGAGATTTCTCCTCCTCAGAACATCGATCTGTTGGAAGCAAAAGTAAACTCTATCAAGCGTCATCTAGCCAAGCTGTTGAATGCGAGAGCAGGGGCTTCTGCTGCTACACCAGATTTGGGACTGGTTGATTTCAACTTGTCCAGCGTGGCGACAAACGACCTTACGCAACATATTGCGGCCTCTATCCGCCAATGCATTGAAAAATATGAACCGCGCGTTCAGGTGCGGTCCGTCCATTTCGTTCGTGACCCTGACCGCCCATTAGAACTGCGGTTCAAGGCAACTCTGCTCATGCCAGCCTTAAGCCAGGGGGAGCAGGTGCAAATCGATATTCTTATGAAAGATGGGCATGTCGCTCATATTGTTTAGTCAAGCAGGCAACCAGCTGTGAAAGCTTCATACTTTCAAGATGAATTGACTTATCTGCGAGAGAGCGGTCGGCTTTTTTCCGAACGCAATCCGCGGTTGTCAAAATATTTGTCTGATGCCTCCACGGATCCAGACGTGGAACGGCTGCTGGAAGGCTTTGCGTTTTTAACGTCAAAATTGCGCGAAAAGCTGGATGATGAGCTTCCAGAGCTTACCCATTCACTCGTGCAGCTGCTTATTCCAAATTTCCTACGGGCGTTTCCATCGACCACTCTTATGCAGATGGTCCCCGTCGAAAAAGCGATTACAGAGCGTCAGGTATTGCCGTCGGGCTCGCAGATTTTGTCTCGCCCTGTTGATGGTATTGTCTGTCCCTTTCAGACAACAGCAGACGTAACGGTCTATCCGCTCGATATCGTCGATCAGGATGTTCAGCGTTCTCGCGAAAGCACTGTTCTGACATTGCAGTTCCAGACATTGTCAGGCCTGCCTCTGTCCCGGCTGAGTTTTAATGACCTGCGTCTATGGATTGCTGGCGATGAAGTCGCCGCCCAGATGCTTTATTTGTGGATGGGCCGATACCTGAAAGACGTCACGGTTTGCTTTCGTGCTGATGGAGACAATGAAGACGGTGTTAGCCGTTACAAGTTTCCAGCCTCAGCACTGCAGCCGGGAGGTTTTGGCGGCTCAGAGGCATTGCTGCCCAATGAGAATTCAGCTTATGAGGGCTACCGGCTCTTACAGGAATACTTTGTGTTTCCTGCGAAATTCCAATGTTATGACATTGATGGATTAGAGCCCTTTTTCCGCAATCGTGAAGAAACAGATTTCTCATTAGAGTTCACTTTTTCCAGACCTTTGCCACCTAATGTGAAAGTGCGTCCGGGAACGTTCCGCCTCTATTGTGTTCCAGCGGTAAATTTGTTTGATTATGATGCTGAGCCGATGAAGATCGACCATAGTCAGATGCGGTATCCAATCCGACCGACAGCAAATGGTCGTGGCGCCATAGACATCTTCTCCATTGATCGGATCATGAGCTGGCGAGCAGCGAAGGATCCAACGAGTGGTTCTCATTTGCGTGAGTATCCCTCGTTTGAATCTTTCCATCATGAGGTCGAGCGTGCGGATGGTCTAACTCAGATTTATTATCGTTTGAGACTTCGTGAAGCGTTGGGCAAGCGCGGTATGGAGCATCTGGTTTCATTCGTGCGCCATGACAATGAGCGCGCCATTCCAGAACATGAAGTTCTCTCTGCTGATCTGAAGTGTTTCCATCCCAAACATGCCATGGAATTGGGTGCAGGTGATGTGCGTGAACCAACAGGTGAAACGCCGAGCTTCGTGACATTTAAGAACCTGAGTCAGCCCAGTGCACCAGTCTATCCACCGCTGGATGGATCGCTTTACTGGAACCTGATCTCCAACCTTTCTCTTAATTACGTTTCATTGCTTGAAAAAGAAGCTCTGAAGACCGTGATTGCGACCTACGATTTTCAGGCTCGCCTGAACCGGCAGGACGAGCGTGTCAGTAAGCAGCGTATTGATGGCATCATTTCCATCGAGACGAAACCGGTTGACAAGTTATTTCGAGGGCAGGCCGTTCGAGGTTTGAAAACTGTCATGTCTCTCAGCGAAGACGCGTTCCAGAGCGAGGGCGAAATGTTCTTGTTCTGCAGCGTGCTCGCAGAATTCTTTTCTCTCTATTCAAGTGTCAATTCGTTCCACGAACTCATCGTAAATGGGACACAAAACAATGAAGTCTATCAATGGCCAGCGAAAATTGGGCGACAACCTCTGATTTAAGAGGCGACCTACAGTTTAATGCTCGCAGCTGGTCATTTTTCCAAGCTGTTGAGCTGATCCAGCGTTGCTATGACGAAAGCAATGAAGTTGGTACCCATCTTTTGCCGAAAGATGAGAAAATCAATTTCAGTGTCATGCATTCGCTTGGCTTTCCGCTGTCTGATATCGCCAGCATTGAAAGACAGGGTGATCAGGAGACGAACGTCGAACCGGTCGACTATGTCGATTTTAATATGGAAGTGACGTTTCTCGGTCTGCACGGCTCAAGTTCGCCATTGCCCTCTTATTATCAAGAGGTCATAGCCAAATATGATGCGCAAGGCTCCTTGATGAAGGGGTTCTTTGACTTCTTCCATAACCGCCTGGTCGGCCTCTTACACCGCTCCATGCGCAAGTACCGCTTCTATGTGCGTTACGAGCCGGGTGCGTTGGACCCATTCTCTCAATGGGTGTTTTGTGTTTTTGGATTGTCAGATCAGGAGTCTCGCCACAAATCACCTATCAACTGGGCGCGCTTGCTCACGTTCGCCGGAGTTCTGGCGTCTCGCAATCGGTCACCTGCCGCGATCGCAAGTGTCGTATCTCACTCCTTTTTTCACAAAGAAGTGGAAGTGGAGGAGTGGGTTCAGCGAAGGGTTGATATCCCCGAAGGGCAACGCTCGGAACTGGGGCAGCACAACATGTTGCTGGGTGAAGACACGATAATTGGCGATAGTGTCTCGGATATCTCGAGCAAATTCAATATCTTCATCAAGAATTTGAGCTTTGAACGTTTTCAGGATTTCCTTCCTCACGGGCGAGATTACAAGGCCCTTAGGGATCTGGTGGAGTTCATGCTGCGTGATCAACATGCCTACGACATCAAGTTGGAACTGGCAGAAAATCAGGCCTCTCCGGTCATGCTTACTGACGAGTACGAAGGACGACTGGGGTGGTCAACCTTTCTTGACAAGGGTGATGGACGCTCGCGCGAAGTCCTGATCTCCGCGCGGTTGTAGGAGGGTAGTATGAAACTGGTCCTGGTCATCAACAACACCTCCACGCTTGAGAACGGCAGTAAAGCCACTGCGACATTTGACAAGGCAGGCGGAAACATTGGTTCTGGTGAGCAATGTCATTGGCAACTGTTGGATCGGCGCAGCTCTGTTTCTCGCGAACATGTACGCGTGTTTTTCCAAGACGGTGTTTATTGTGCCG
>NZ_LMCJ01000022.1:37574-42835 GCF_001623085.1 Pseudovibrio sp. W74 | reverse complement strand
TGATCTGGGACCCAACGACCTCCGCCTCGCTACCATTCAAGCACAAAACAAACACACAGGGACCCATGAGTGCCTGACGGTCAATGCTACACTCGCGCTATGCAGCAATTATCGTGTAGGTCCCGGCTCGGGGCCAGGATGACACCGAGGGAGGCGGTGGATGTTTTCTCTTACAGGAAGTGCCACTCATGCTTGCGGTTTACCCTCTGTCATTATGCCGGACGGAGCGTAGTGGAAGTCCGGTATCCAGAGTCAAGATTGTAGGTATTTGCGAGTACCGCTTTGGTTCTGGCATCGAATTTCGTTTGGGTGAGAAGAGGAACATAGATGTACTAACCTACGTTATGATCTAACCGACCTGCAAATTTTACCAATTTGTATTGGAGTTTACCAAATGAGAGGAAGATCTTCGATCTGTCGCGTAAATCTGTAACATCCGAAATCGGGAAGAGACAAAGAACCTGCTACAGGGCCAAGTATGCACACTTCGCTGCCGCTCATTCTAAGAAACTGTCCTAGACGTTTGCAAAACTCAGGGTTCTTAGCATCTACCATGCGCAAAAAGTAACTGATCTCAATGGTCGAACCCTTCCGTATGGCAAAAGGTACAACAGCCCCATCACAACTCCCGATGGCTGCTGAATTCGCCGCGACTGCTAACAGTGGAAGTGACTCGGGCCAAAATCTTTTGATTTCGTTAAGCGCTTGCGTCCTGAGATCGAGCCCCCAGATGGTGACCCAGCCTTCGATGATCCGCTCCCAAATAGGCTGATCTGATGCTGGTTCGCCAGACCAGTATCTTTCAGCCAGCTCCTCCCACCCCTCGACGAGGGTGTTCTCGTTGTTACGCATCAGTGTAATCCATGCTGCATCGAGACGGGAAGAGTGATCGGCTGAAATACCGACATCTGTGAGGTACTCTGAGTTAAAATGACCAGACCAAGAGTCGCTTTCCCAAACCTGAGCAGCACTATCAACATCATCAAACAGAAATATACCTGTTAACCTCGAAACGGCATTTGGAAAGTGCTTTCGCCTAAAATCCTCTAAGCGGAACTCAGCCGCAGCTCTGGCTGCGTTTCCGTCCCGTAAAAGAGCAGCCATACCGAAACTCAATGCACCGGAGCGCTCTGACTGTGGAAGGCGGGAAGGTGAATAGAAGCTCGATCGAAACGCATTCCAGGCGACCATAGGATTTTCGATGTCTATATAGATAAAGCCCTCAAATTCCTCAGGCATCACTGATCCAATCACTAACTATAGACACAGGCTATCAAAAATCTCTTTTAGTGACTACAGATCAAAGCATTAGGAGTCCCTGAAAACATCATCAGTTCGACTATTTAGCGCACATCAGCCTATGATTGCTTGGCCTGCCTTTATACTATTCGTAATCAATGTGGGTATGTGGTTGTGACTGCAAGTCAGGTCTCGTAAAGGCGCATGAAACACTTATCCTCCTTGCTCAAAACGCAGACATACTGAATCTCGTGCCCACGCAATCGGGCAGGGGTGGACCGTCCATTCCGCGGCGTGGGTGGGGTTGGGCTGCCGGCATGAGGTAACGTATCTTGTCGGGAGGTCCGGTGAAGCGCCATACCCTTTTGAGGCCACAGTGGTATAGGGAGTTTGGGGTCGTTCCGGAGGGCGTCCGGTGGTGACAAGAAATTGTCGATGACAGGGAAACCTGTCAGTGACACGGGGACGTGTCAGTCACGTCTGTCCGAGAGGGAGCCCGCGTGTTCATGATAAAAGGCCCGGGCGAGGCGAGTAGCTGATGCCGAAGAAACTAATTTAACAAGTAGCGCAGGCAACGCCTGCTCGCCTTGCTCCACCCGTTTAACGGGGACCAAAGCTTCACCACTGCATGGATGGCCATGTGGTGCTGTTGGTGTTTGTGGGGAGAGGTAGGCATCAGGCATAAAAAAACGGACCCGAAGGCCCGTTTTTCAATTCTTGCTAAAGCAGTTCACGTTTAAGCAGATGAACTGCATTAGCTTTTGTTTGGGCGTATCTTTATCCGAAAACCGGTTTCCACTTTTCGGAGATACGATGTCTGTGAGGCTTATTCGCCGCCGCGGTTATCGCGGAAGCTTTTGCCGCCACCTGGCTTGCCTTCGCCACGACCACGGCCTTCACCACCACGGCCACGACCTTCGCCACCACGGTAGCCACCGCCACCGCCGCCTTCACGACGACCACGACCACGGCCTTCACCGCCGCGTCCGCCTTCACCACGGTAACCGCCGCCACCACCGCCACCGCGGTTGTTGCGATTGCCACCTGGGCGACCACTGCTGCTGCGCTCTGGATTGCCTTCGATACGGGTGATGGTGATTGATTTTTCACCAGTGCCGTTTTCTTTGACAGTTTCCAGGAACTTGTCAGCAAGTTTTGCGTCGAGTTCGAAACGGGCGTCTGCATCAAAGATGCGGATGGAGCCGATGTCTTTTTTGGTGATGTGACCTGCGCGGCAGATCATTGGCAGCAACCAACGCGGTTCAGCATTGTGTTTGCGACCGACGTTGAGGCGGAACCAAACACCGTTGTCGAAGTCTTTGCGTGGCTTGCGCTCACGCTCACTATCGAAATTGGTGCTTGTTGCCAGCAGTTCTTCTGGTGCAGGCAGACCCTGATGGATCTGGCGCATGTAAGCAGCTGCGATTTGCTCAGCGGTGAACTTCTCAAGAAGTTCCTTCACCATTGGCAGATCTTCTTCGCTCGGTGCTTCCTGCAGATCGGAGGACGCAAGGATGCGCTCACGGTCTTTGTTGCGAATTTCATCGGCTGTTGGCGCTGGAGCCCATTCCGCTTTCACTTTTGCAAAGCCGAGAAGGCGTGTTGCTGTGCGACGGCGGGTGTGTGGGACAACCAGAGTACAAACGCCCTTACGGCCTGCACGACCAGTACGGCCAGAGCGGTGCAACAGGGTGTCTGCGTTGTTTGGCAGGTCTGCGTGGATCACGAGATCCAGGTTTGGCAAGTCAATGCCGCGTGCAGCAACATCGGTTGCCACACAAACGCGGGCCCGGCCATTACGCATAGCGCCAAGAGCGTGGTTACGCTCAGCCTGGCTCAGCTCACCGGAGAGAGCAACAACTGCGAAGCCACGGTTGCCGAGGCGTGCAGACAGGTGCTTCACCATTTCGCGGGTGCCGCAGAAGATGATGGTGTTCTGAGCTTCGTAGAAACGCAGGACGTTGATGATCGCGTTTTCACGGTCGTTTGGTGCGACCTGCATTGCGCGATATTCAATATCAGCGTGCTGTTCGCGGTTGCTTACTGTTGAAATGCGCTGTGCATCACGCTGGAAGCGTTTTGCGAGGCTTTCAATCTGCTGAGGAACAGTTGCGGAGAACAGCAGAGTGCGGCGTTCTTGTGGTGCAGCGCCAAGAATGAATTCGAGGTCTTCACGGAAGCCAAGGTCCAGCATTTCATCTGCTTCGTCCAGTACAACTGTGCGAAGTGAGGAAGTATCAAAGGAACCACGTTCAATATGGTCACGCAGGCGGCCTGGGGTGCCGACTACGATGTGTGCGCCTGCAGAAAGATTGCGGCGTTCACGGCGCATATCCATACCACCAACACAAGTGGTGATACGAGCACCGGCTTCGCCGTAGAGCCATTCCAGTTCTTTAGAAACCTGGATAGCCAGCTCACGGGTTGGCGCAACACACAATGCAAGAGGTTCGTTCGCACGGCCCATACGCTCTTCATCACCCAGCAGTTCCGGCGCAATAGCGATGCCGAATGCAACTGTTTTACCAGAGCCTGTCTGAGCAGAAACCAAAAGGTCTTTGCCTTTCAGTTTTTCATCAAGAACGGCTGTCTGGACCGGGGTTAGAGACGTGTATTCGCGCTTTTCTAGTGCGGTAGAAAGCGCTGGGGCAACCCCTTCAGGTATCGTCATTTAGTATTTCTTTCGAGGAGGGTCATTATCTATAAAGCAAGAGCTTTGTTGCCCTACCCATCGCTTCCGCTCACTCATGAAACCATAAAGGGGACCATGAGGCGGCAAATGGCAAGCGAGCTCTTTTCTTCGTGGGCCTTGTAGTCTGACTTCGTGAAAAGGTCAATGAGATATAAAAAATAGATATGAAAGGTACATGTAAGTTTGCCGTGGTTCGGAGGTCCTAAGCTTCGAGAAAATGGCTAGAATTAAGGGTCCAAGAGAGCAGTATCACGGGTGATTGTGATAGATAAATCGGGTGTTTGCCACCTAAGTGCTGTTGAGGAATTGGGTGCTTTGATTTTTGAACTGAACGGTGATTTCAGCTTTACGCTAAGACTATTTGCCTTTTTCATGGGGCAGAACTAAAGAGGGGCGATTAACAGACGGAGGCGAAATGGATCAGCTCTCAAACTTCTTTGGTGCAATGCCCTCATGGGTTGGAGTGGTCCTGCTTGTTGTGTTCATTCTGAGTGGCCGTCTGTTCAGAGACGCCTGGAAGCTTCAAGGCGCCAGATGGAAACTGCAGTGCTGGGTTTTTGGGTTGCTTGCCTTGTCGAGCTTTCTGTTGCTGGTGTTCGGCGTTTTTGATTTTGGCTGGGCGAGCAGATAACTTTCTGGTTGCAGAAAACTAGTTTTAAGAGCCTTGGTATATGATAGCTCTCAAATGGCAGAGGCCTGCCGCGAGAAACCTATTGGAGCCAAGAGCATGTTTTCGAAGCCATCATTGATCAGACGAGGTATTACAGCCAAGTTGTTTGGCCTGGCTTTTGGGCTCCTGTGCCTCTATCTCATCGCGTTGCTTAACCTGAATGTTTCGTTTGTGGTTCAGTTCGGCCTGATCCTGTGGTGCATTACACTTGGTGGTCTGGTAGCGCTGATAGGGGTCATAAACTATCTGCCCCTGCTGAAGTCCATCATGCCGAGCTGGTTCTCTGGCGGTTTCATTTGCGGATGGATGAACTTGCTGCTCTGGCTCATTGGCGGGGATAGTCTGACGTCGATCGGGCAGGGGCTGTTTCCGACACTGGGTAGTCTGTTTCTTGGTATTGGTTTTGTTGCCATTGGTGTCGGCTTCGGGATTGTCGCCGGGTTCTTTGCCAAGCTGATTGGCGGTGAAGGGCCGGACGTTGCGCGAGATTATACCGACAGTAAATAGCAGGCATGCAAAAGGGGCCTTTCGGCCCCTCGAATGTTTTGAAAATGGATGGTGATTAAGCTGCGCTCTGCTCTTCCATCGCTTGCTTGCGCTTACACGGCTGCAGCTTTTCACGAAGCGGGCTGTTTGGGTCAACTTCGCGCTTGCAGACGA
>NZ_LMCJ01000022.1:1043-37499 GCF_001623085.1 Pseudovibrio sp. W74 | reverse complement strand
GGCGTTCAAGCCGCCGCAACTGCCAGTGATCGGCTTGTTTCTGAAAACGGCGCCAATAGCCATTCCTGCTACGACCAGGACCAGCACGATAAACGCGATGATGAAAGTTGCCATTTCGATATTCCGTTATTTCTCTGCAGACTGCTCGAATTTTCTGAACGCGCTGGAAGACCGGGTGATAAAGTGGTCGCCTTCGCGAACGATGAAGAATGCGGCAATCCCTTCACGCTCTGCCAGAGCCATGCCGCGCTTGTCTCCCATTGCAAGGAGGGCTGTTGCCAGACCATCAGCGCGCATCGCATTGTCAGCAATTACAGTTACTGATGCAAGTTTATGCGTTACCGGACGCCCGGATGCAGCATCAATAATGTGTGAGAAGCGTTTGCCGTTCACTTCCTTGTATATGCGATAATCGCCGGATGTCGCCATGCCTTTGTTGCTCACTCGTACGATTTGCTGAACCGTACGAGTTGCGGAGTCCGGCTTTTCGATGCCGACGACCCATGGCTCGTCTTTTGTGTTTTTGCCTTTGGTGACCAGATCGCCGCCGATTTCGACAAGGTATTCGTCAATGCCGTTTTGCTCCAAAACAGAAGCAACTTTGTCGATGCCAAAGCCTTTTGCGATTGCGGAGAGATTGACGGTGGTATCCGTGTTGACCTTACGCAGTGCTGGGGGATCGGTCTCAAACTCCAGCATGGTGCTCATGCCGACAGTCTCAAGAGCGTTGCGGATTTCGCGTGGGCTTGGCTGGGGAGGGGTGTCCTGCTTGGTACCAAAGCCCCATAGCTCAATGAGTGGTGCTAGCGTCACGTCAAAATAACCGGCTGTCAGGTTATGAATGCGCAGCGACTCCTGCATCACGATGCTGAAATCGCGAGAGATTGGCGTCCATTCAGTGCTGGTGGAGCGGTTAAAGCGGCTGATCTCGGAGTTTTTGTCCCAGTTGGACATGGCCTTGTTGACGCCAACCAGAGCCTCGTCAACCTGCTGCTGCAGTTCCTGTTTGGTTACAGAAGACGACCCTTTGATGGCTTTGACGTTGAATGTAGTGCCCATGGTTTTGCCGTGAAGTATGATTTCTTCGCGACTTTTGTCATTGGGTACACATGCTGTGACAAAGATGAGTACGAGAGCTGTAATGAGGAAGCGCATTTAGGCCTCAGAGTTTGTTAATTTCCCCGCGTAATCGGCTTATTCTGGTTTTCTGTCAAGTTAAATAGGGTTTGATACTGCTGTCGCAAAGATCAGCAATAGATGATGGTGAAGAAATTGGTAGGTGGTACTACGTGCATGTGAAAACATAGGGGAAAACTTATTTGAGATAAAATTTTCGCGAAACAGCCTTGTTGCCGTTACGTCAATGTCACGAATCCCTATTGAAATTTGCGGTATATCAGGGTATTGGCCCGCATAAATCCGTAGGAATAGCTGACCGCAACGCACTTTAATGGTATGCGGGCGGTTACTCCTAACCGGAGCCATGGATGAGTGACGTTCAGCAATGCTCGGGCTTTGTTGCTGAAATTGCGGTCCGTGGGGGGATTTATCTCGGTTCGACTTGTCAAAGTCAATAATCCGCATGCGCGGCATTTTGTAACTCGCAGAATGACTTAGCATCATTTACCCGTAGATACTCCCGTGAACATCTAGTGGTTTGCCCTATAAGAAGCCTGACAGGGTAAGGGATGAAGATTACAAAAGGATTGGATCTGCCGATCACCGGTGCTCCGAACCAAGAGATCCACAAGGGTCCAGAGGTTCGCCGTGTTGCAGTGAATGGCGGGGATTACAACGGGTTGAAGCCGCGTATGTTGGTTGCTGAAGGCGATCGCGTCGTAAAGGGTCAGCCTCTTTTCAATGACAAACGCTCTCCTGAAATCAACTATGTTGCTCCGGGTGCTGGTGTTATTGAAGCAGTCAATCGTGGTGCACGTCGCGTTCTGGAAACCATCGTCATCAAGCTGGATGATGGTAACGAAGAACAGATCGCTTTCTCAAAGTTTGAAAACAGCGCTTTGGCAACTCTGGACGCATCTGTCGTTCGTGAGCAACTCGCCAAGTCTGGTCTTTGGACAAGCTTCCGTACCCGCCCATACTCCAAGGTTCCGGTTTTTGAAACGCAGCCGCGTTCCATTTTCGTAACTGCGATGGACACCAACCCGCTTGCTGCGGATGCTGGTGTAATCATCAATGCGAATGCTGGCGCGTTTGAAGCTGGGCTTCAGATTGTCTCTAAACTAACCGATGGCCGCACATTCGTATGCCACAGCCCGAAGGATAACCTTCCGGGTGCAAGCGTTGTTGATGTGCAGATGGAAAGTTTTAAAGGTAAGCACCCAGCAGGTAATGCGGGTACTCACATTCACTTCCTCGATCCGGTTAATGAAAACAAGACAGTCTGGACCATCGGTTATCAGGATGTCATCGCAATCGGTAACCTGTTCCTGACAGGTGAACTGGATGTCTCCCGTGTTGTTTCTGTTGCAGGTCCGCTGGCTTCCAAGCCGCGCCTCGTAACAACTCGCATTGGTGCGGATCTGAATGATCTGCTGGCTGGTGAAACACTGCCGGGTATTCCAGCTCGTGTCGTTTCCGGGTCCGTCCTTTCCGGCACTATTGCCGCCGACCAGTTTGCCTTCCTTGGCCGTTATCACACTCAGGTGACGCTGATGGAAGAAGACCACAAGCAAGACGTTGTTGGCTGGGTTCGCCCATTCATGACGAAGTGGTCCAACCTTAATGTGCATCCTTCCGGGTTCTTCCGCACCAAGCTGCAGTTCCCATTTGGTACAAACAAGAACGGTTCCATCCGCGCAATCGTTCCATTGGGTACCTATGAGAAGGTCATGCCGCTCGACGTTCTTCCAACTCAGCTGCTCCGCTCCCTGATGGTGCTGGACACTGACATGGCGCAAAAACTTGGCGCTTTGGAGTTGGATGAAGAAGATTTGGCGCTATGCACCTTCATCTGCCATTCCAAGAATGAATACGGAGCTGCGCTGCGTGCAAATCTTGATAAAATCGAGAAAGAGGGCTAACCCGTGAGTTTGCGCGATAAGTTTGATCGTATTGCGCCGCTCTTTGAAAAGGGTGGCAAGTACGAGAAGTTTTACGCCGTCTATGAGATGGTGGATACCTTCATCTACACTCCAAAAACAGTGACCAGCGTTGCGCCGCACGCTCGTGACCACGCTGATCTGAAGCGTGTCATGACGTATGTTGTGCTGGCGACGATCCCTGCGATCCTGTTTGGCATGTACAACACTGGCCTGCAGACAAACTCTGCACTGGCCGCAATGGGCATTACTGAGCCTGCTGGCTGGAGAGCGTTTATCCTCTCTCTGCTGGGTATCGGTTTTAACCCGGACAGCATCTTCGCCAACATGGCGCACGGTGCGCTGTACTTCTTGCCGATTTACATCGTAACACTCGGTGTTGGCGGCATCTTCGAAGTGCTGTTTGCCACTGTGCGCGGGCACGAAGTGAACGAAGGCTTCTTTGTTTCCTCCATGCTCTACACGCTGATCCTTCCAGCTTCTACGCCACTTTGGCAGGTTGGTCTTGGTATCGCGTTTGGTGTGGTGATCGGCAAGGAAGTGTTTGGTGGGACTGGCAAAAACTTCCTGAACCCGGCGCTTGTTGGTCGTGCATTCCTCTACTTCGCTTATCCGGCTGCATTGTCTGGTGATGCGGTGTGGACGCCAGTTGATGGCTTCTCTGGTGCGACTGCACTGGGTGTTGCTGCCTCTGACGGCATGCAGGGGCTGGCAGCAAACGGCATCACATGGATGAGCTCTTTCGTTGGTACCATTCAGGGTTCCTTCGGTGAAACCTCCACGATTGCTATTGCTCTTGGCGGTGTGTTCCTCGTGACCACGGGTATCGCAAATTATCGTCTCATTCTTGGTTGTCTGGCGGGCATGATTGGTTTCAGCCTGTTGCTGAACCTGATTGGCTCTGAGACCAACCCGATGTTTGCAATGCCTTGGTACTGGCACCTTGTCACTGGCGGCTTCATGTTTGGCCTGGTGTTCATGGTGACTGAGCCTGTGACTGCTGCGATGACAAATCCGGGCCGTTACATCTACGCTGCCCTGATTGGTGTAATGTGTATCCTGATCCGTGTTATCAACCCGGCCTTCCCAGAAGGCATGATGTTGGCAATCCTGTTCGGCAATATCTTTTCTCCGCTGATCGACTACTTCGTTGTGAAGGCGAACATCACACGGAGGATGAAGCGCCATGCCTAATGCTGAAAACACAACAGCTCCTACAGGTCTTTGGGCGCGCTTCAACGCGATGCCTCTGGACTCAGCTCCGCGTACGATTACCGTTGCTGTGGTTCTGTGTCTGATCTGTTCGATGATTGTTTCCGGCGCTGCGGTGCTGCTTAAGCCTCAGCAGGAAATCAACAAAACGCTGGATAAGAAAACCAACATCCTCAAGGTTGCTGGTCTTTTCGAGGCTGGTGTCGACGTTGAGAAGGCATTTGGTGCCTTTGAGCCGCGGCTTGTTGATGTTGCAACTGGCAAGTTCTCTGATTCGGCAGACGCTGCGACCTATGACCAGCGCGCTGCTGCGAAAGATCCGGTTCTTTCCATTGCTTTGGATAATGATCCGGCATCCATCAAACGTCAGGCTAAACTGGCTTCAGTTTATCTGCTGCGTGATGATGCTGGCGAGATTGAGCGCATCATTTTGCCGGTGCACGGCTACGGTCTGTGGTCTACGCTTTATGGTTTCATTGCACTGAATGCTGATGGCAATGAAGTCTATGGCCTGCGTTTTTACTCCCATGGTGAGACCCCGGGTCTTGGTGCGGAAGTAGACAATCCAAAATGGATGGCCCAATGGCCGGGCAAGCTGGTTTACGGCGACAACGGGTCCGTGGACATCGGCGTTGGCAAAGCGGCTCCAGCGGGTATTGATGGCTCCAAACACCACATTGATGCGATTGCAGGTGCAACGCTGACATCCCGTGGTGTCGACAACCTCGTCAAATTCTGGATGGGCGAGCAGGGCTTCAAGACCTTCCTCGACAATCTGAAAAAAGGAGAGGCGTAATGGCTGGCAAAGACTTGTCCATGCTTAAGGACCCGATGGTCGATAACAATCCGATCACGCTTCAGGTTCTTGGCATCTGTTCCGCGCTTGCGGTGACCTCTTCCCTGAAGGTTGCGTTGGTGATGGCGATTGCGGTGACGCTTGTGACAGCGTTCTCCAACTTCTTCATCTCTCTTTTACGTAACCAGATCCCGTCCTCTATCCGCATTATCGTGCAGATGGTGATTATTGCGTCTCTCGTTATTCTGGTTGATCAGGTTCTGAAGGCGTATCTCTACGAGATCTCCAAGACACTCTCCGTGTTTGTTGGTTTGATCATCACCAACTGTATCGTTATGGGCCGCGCGGAAGCGTACGCTATGAAGAACCCGCCAATCCCATCTTTCCTTGATGGTATCGGTAACGGTCTGGGTTACTCCCTGATCCTGTTGCTGGTTGGAGTTGTTCGTGAGCTGCTTGGCTCAGGTTCCCTGTTTGGTGTGCAGATCCTTGAGACCGTGAACAACGGTGGCTGGTATGTGCCAAACGGCCTGCTGCTGCTGCCTCCGTCCGCGTTCTTCGTGATTGGCCTGCTGATCTGGGGGTTCCGTACCTGGAAGCCTGCGCAGGTTGAGAAGCGCGACTATAAAATCATGGAAACTGAGGGAGCTCACTGATTATGGAAGGGCTTCTTTCCCTCGCCGTCAAGGCGATCTTTATCGAGAACCTCGCGCTCTCCTTCTTCCTTGGAATGTGTACATTCCTTGCGGTTTCCAAGAAGGTTGAGACTGCGCTGGGTCTGGGTATCTCCGTTGTTGTTGTGCAGGCGCTGACTGTGCCAATCAACAACGTGCTTTACACCACGCTGCTTAATGACAATGCGTTGGCATGGGCTGGGCTTGAAGGCACTGATCTGCGCTTTCTGGGCTTGATCTCCTACATCGGCGTTATCGCCGCTGTGGTGCAGATCCTCGAGATGTTCCTCGATCGCTATGTTCCTGCGCTTTACAACGCGCTGGGTATCTTCCTGCCGCTGATCACAGTGAACTGCGCGATTATGGGTGGTTCTCTGTTCATGGTGGAGCGTGACTACAATCTGGGTGAAGCATCCGTTTACGGTGTGTCCTCCGGTATCGGTTGGGCGCTGGCGATTACTGCAATGGCTGGTGTGCGTGAAAAGCTGAAATACTCTGATGTTCCTGATGGACTGCAGGGTCTTGGCATCACCTTCATCACTGCTGGTTTGATGGCTATGGGTTTCATGGCTTTCTCAGGCGTGAAGCTGTAAGGGGACGAGTAGATGCAAGACTTTACCTGGGGCATTACGCTCTTCACTCTGATCGTGCTTGCGCTGGTGATCGTCATTTTGATGGCACGCAGCAAGCTGGTTGCATCCGGTGATGTTCAGATCAGTATCAATGGTGAGAAGACGCTCTCCGTTCCTGCGGGTGGCAAGCTACTCAATGTTCTGGCAGATCAGAAAATCTTCGTTCCTTCCGCCTGTGGTGGCGGTGGAACCTGTGCCCAGTGCCGCGTGAAAGTGCACGAGGGTGGTGGTTCTATTCTGGCGACTGAAGAAAGCCATATCACCAAGCGTGAAGCACGCTGCGGTGACCGTCTTTCCTGTCAGGTTGCTGTGAAGCAGGACATGAAGATCGAAGTGCCTGAAGAAGTGTTCGGCGTGAAAAAGTGGGAGTGTACTGTTCGCTCCAACGAGAACGTTGCAACCTTCATTAAGTCGCTGGTTCTGGACCTGCCTGAAGGCGAAGACGTGAACTTCCGTGCTGGTGGTTACATTCAGATTGAAGCCCCTGCGCACAAGCTGAAGTACACTGACTTCCATATCGAAGAACAGTACCGCGGAGACTGGGATAAGTTCAATCTCTGGCAGTATGAGTCCATCGTGGATGAGCCAGTTGAACGCGCTTACTCCATGGCAAACTACCCGGACGAAAAAGGCATGATCATGCTGAACGTTCGTGTGGCGTCGCCGCCTCCGGGCACTCAGGGTATTCCTGCCGGTAAGATGTCCTCCTTCATCTTCAACCTGAAGCCGGGTGACAAGGTGACGATTTCCGGTCCGTTTGGTGAGTTCTTTGCTCGCGAAACCGATAAGGAAATGGTGTTCATCGGTGGTGGTGCTGGTATGGCGCCTATGCGCTCGCACATCTTCGATCAGTTGAAGCGTCTTGAGAACCGCGATCGTAAGATCACTTTCTGGTACGGTGCACGTTCCAAGAAAGAGATGTTCTTTGTTGAGGACTTTGACCAGCTGGCGAAAGAGTTCCCGAACTTCACATGGCATGTGGCGCTTTCTGATCCGCAGCCAGATGATGACTGGGACGGTTACACCGGGTTCATTCACAACGTGCTCTACAACGAGTACCTGAAGGACCACGCTGCGCCAGAAGACTGCGAGTACTACATGTGTGGTCCTCCAATCATGAACCAATCCGTGATCAACATGCTGGTTGATATGGGCGTGGAACGTGAAGACATCATGCTGGACGACTTCGGCGGCTAAACGCTGAGAGCACTACAAGAATTAAGAGACCCGGTGTCGAAAGGCGCTGGGTTTTTTATTGCCCTGAGGGAGATGTGTTATATAATATATGCAATCTATGATTGAAGGTGTTTGAATAGTGATTATGGATCGTTCGCAGATTGCTTTATTGAGATACGCGGGTCATTTTACCTCTATTTACGCGCTGTTTGTAGCCGTTTTCTTTGCTTTTATGATGCTAAACTTCATAGTCTGGGAGGTGGAACTTCCTTTGCACTACGTTGATTGGATAGTCGTTATCATCTGCGGAGAGCGCGTTGGGCAAACAATCTATAAAAGAAATGCTACTGGTCTTGAAGGTGTGGGTTTGTACAAGCTTTCTGGCCTTTGCTTGCTTGGAATTGTCGCAATTGACATTATTTTCACGTTACTTGCGATACTTGTAGATTCGAGGTTGGAGTGGATTCCTAAAACCGCTGTTGAGTATGTTTTCTCGATAATTTTCCCTGCTATTTTCATTTTCTGGATGATTTGGTTCGGATTCAAATGGGGGTTCAGAACCGCAGAACAGAAAGCTGCCAAGCGTGCTGCGAAAGCAGTTGAGCAGTCATTATTCGATTTACTTTTAACTCTTGAAAACCAACTTCTCGATCCCGTAGTTCGAAGGACTCGGAAGAAACTTGAGCAGTTGTTGCATGTGGATTTTGCTGAGATTGGTGCGAGTGGTCGAATGTATGATCGCCGACAGATTCTTGATGAACTTCCTGCGGAGGCGCATGATTATCCGACTAGAACTATTGAAGGATTTCACATACGTGAACTGAGTGAAGGGCTTGTTCAGGTTTTTTACGATATTGCTGAGAATGGAACGCGCCGAACATCTATCTGGATGTTCGCGGGCCACCAATGGCGCATGATTTATCATCAAGGCACACGCAGAGCGTCATAGCTAGTCGTTTACCCTCCGAGTTTTCTAAAATCCGACTGTTTGTGTGCGCGTCGATTAAATACTTTGGCTTATAGTATGCAGCTGGTAAATTTTTCCTAGAGTCTGCTCTGTTCAAGAGTTCCTACGCAGCAGACTCTCAGGCTTTTTAGGCGTTTCCCATGTGAAACTGAACCAGTCCAGCAGGGATGCGCTGTAGAGGGTTGGGTATGACGCATAACACTGCTTTGCTCATCATCGCGTGCCAGAACGATTATTTTCCAGGTGGCAAGTTTGAATTGCCTAAGCAAATGGAAGCTGCCGGGAATATTGTTGAGCTTTTGAAAGACGCCAGAGAGCACCACGAGTTCGTAATACACATCAAGCATGTCTACAAAGATCCAAAATCGCCTTACATGGCAGAAGGGTCTTTTGGTGCTGAGATCAACAAGATGGTCTGGCCGAAAGCTGATGAGGCGGTCGTAACCAAGTACAATTTCAATGCTCTGGAGGGGACGAACCTGCGAGCGTTGCTGACAGACCATAAAATAGATGATCTGGTGATTTGTGGTTCCATGACCCAGCACTGCATTGTTGAGACTGCACGAGCGACCTTAGACCTCGGATATCCGGTTACTGTTGTTTACGATGCCTGCGCTGCGAGCTGTATGGAGTTCCGTGGGCGTGAAGTGTCCGTGGATGATGTGCAGGCCTCAATTATGGCTTCTCTCATCTTTTCCAATGCGGCTGTTGTTTCGACGGATGAGTTTTTGACCCAACCTCATTAAGCTGCAGCGCTTTGATATCCGAATTTTTGGCGATACTGACCAGGGCTGAGGCCTGTGGTTTTGATGAATACGCGGCGACAAGCTGTTGGGTCTTCGTAACCAACGTCCCATGCGATCTCGTTGAAGGACCGTTTGGTTTGCTCCAGCTGCTGGCGTGCTTCGGTTATGCGGAGTTGCTGTAAATAAGTGTTTGGCGTGTGCCCTGTCGCGACTTCAAACCGTCTTTGGAAGGTTCGTCCTGTCAGTCCGGCTTTTTCTGCCATTTCGGGTACTGTCAATTTTTTCTTATAGGTGGTCTGAAGCCAATGTTGGGCCTTCAAAATCGCCTGATCACCGTGTGAGAAGTTGGGATAGAAGCGGCTGTAGTTTTTTTGTTCTCTTCCGGCTGGATCGATGAGAAATCTACGGGAGACTTCGAGCATGGTTGTGTGATCGATGAAGTGGTCAATCAGCCTGAGGCCCAGATCGGTCCATGCCATGATGCCGCCTGCGGTGATGACATCGCCTTCATCGACGATCATTTTGTCAGTATCGAGCTGTACCAAAGGGTATTTCTTCGCAAAATCCTCGGTGATTGCCCAATGGGTTGTGGCGGGCCTGTTGTCAAGAATGCCCGTTTCGGCCAGCAACATCGCGCCGACGCAGATTGAGCAGAGAATGGCGCCATGCTCATGTTGGTGTTTGAGCCATTGGACGAGTGCTGGTGAGACGGTCGGGTGATCATCGACCAGACAGGGAGGCAGGATTATCGCCGAGAAGGTAGTGGCTCCGATTGAGCTGATCTGATCTTCGTGAAGCACGGTTGCCTCAATGCTGCTGGCATTGCTTTTGCTGGCAGCGTGGAACATATCGATTAGCCCATAAACCGCTGAGAGTTGTGCGCCGGTGTAGGACAGTATGCCGATAGGATGATGTGTCTCTGATCTGATCATATGGCAATTATAGCATGTTTTATGTCGTATATGCCAATCGAGTTGATAGGAGGTGTTGATTAGGTTTGTTGCTGACAAGAGCAAATCTAAGGAGGCACAAATGTCTAAATCCGCACTGGTTATTGTTGACGTTCAGAACGACTATTTCCCTGGTGGCGCCTGGGAGCTGAATGGGCAGGTTGAAGCTGCTCAGAATGTAAAGCGCCTGTTGGAAGACAGCCGCAGCAAGAAAACTCCGATCATTCACATTCAGCATGTGGTTGAAGCAGGTAATGCGCCGTTCTTCAACGCAGGCACTGAAGGTGTTAAAATTCATGATGATGTGTTGCCTCAGGATGGTGAGCCGCTCGTAACCAAGCAGTTTGCAAATAGCTTTTTGGAAACCAACCTGAAAGAATTGCTGGATGAGCAGGGCATTGAGCATCTGGTCGTCGTTGGCTCTATGTCTCACAACTGCATTGATGCGACAGTTCGTGCCGCGGTTGATCTGGGATACACAGCAACCATTATTGGTGATGCTTGTGCGACATTGGATATGGAACACAACGGCGAGACTATTCCTGCGAAATACGTACATGGTGCGTTCATGGCATCCCTGGCTTTTGCGTATGGCAAAGTTGTCAGCACAGATGAGTATCTGGCTGCATAACTCAGGCTTTGACTGCTTTCAGAAGCCGGCTCCTGAGGCCGACTTCTGATTAGGGATAGCTCGGGATTTTATAAAATCTGCTTTTTAAAATCCGGCATGCTTAAACGTGTTGGCCTTATTGTTTGCTCAAATAAGACCAATAGGACTGAGGTGTGCTTATGCCTAAAAGGGCCCTGATCATTATCGACTGCCAGAACGATTATTTTCCTGGTGGTAGCTGTCCTTTAGGGGGGCAGGTGGAAGCAGGAAAAAATATTGCCCGTCTTCTTGAGATGGTGCGAGACAACGACGAAAACGTCATCCACCTTCAACACATGTACAAAGATAAAACAGAGCCTTATCTGGTTGAGGGATCGCCAGGGGTGGAGATTAACGAGTGTGCGAGACCCGTGAACGGGGAACCTGTTGTCGTTAAAAACTACATGAATGGCTATAAGGACACCAATCTGCAGCAGATCCTTGTTGAGGCTGGTATTGATGAGATCGTCATGTGTGGTTCTATGAGCCAGAACTGCGTGAATGCGACTGCGCGTCAGACCCTTGATCTGGGTTATCCGCTGACCATCATCTACGATGCGTGCGCCACAGAGGATCTTGAGTTCAATGGCGTAACCGTCCCAGCGGATCATGTTCACACTGCTATGATGGCGTCTTTAAGATTTGCGCATAGCAACGTGATTTCTACCGATGAATTCCTGCATTCGTTGAATGGCGCATAATCAACGTTTTGGATGAGCAACCTGTAGAGGGGATATGACTAAGAAGGCCCTAATCATTATTGATTGTCAAAATGATTTCTTCCCAGGCGGGAAGTGTGAGTTGGAGGGCCAGGTTGAGTCTGTCGCAAACATTCAGCGTTTGCTTACAGTGGCTCGTAAGAACAATGATCTTATTGTCCATATTCAGCATCTCTTTAAAGATAAATATGCTCCCTTCCTTGCTGAGGGCACTATTGGAGCGGAGTTACATGACAGTTGCAAGCCTATCGAAGGTGAGCATGTGGTGGTTAAGTACAAAGCGAACAGCTATCTGAATACTAATCTTCGGCAGATTCTGGAGGATGCGGGGATTGAGGAAATTGTAATCTGCGGGGGAATGTCTCATCTATGCATTGATGCAGCGGCGCGTGCGACTGTTGACCTAGGATACCCCATCACCGTTATCTACGATGCCTGTGCAACCTGTGACCTTGAGTTTGAAGGAGAAGTTGTTCCTGCGAAATATGTTCAAGGGGCGATCATGGCGGCTCTATCGTTTTTTTATGGCAAAGTTATCTCTACCGACGAATATTTGAGTAACTGAGCTGGCATATTGCGCGGGCATTTATCAGGTCTGGTATTTACTCCTAGATTTTATGAAAAATGCGGGTTTTTCTAGCTGAGTTCCGTCAATCGATATCTATTAGACTATTATGGAACAGGCCTTTCATGTGAGGTGTTGAGTGTAAGATGACGAGAACGGCACTGCTGATAATTGACTGTCAGAACGACTTCTTTCCCGGTGGGAAATGTGAGTTGGAAGGGCAGTTCGAGGCTGCGGGGAACATTCAGATGTTGCTGACAAATGCGCGCGTTCAGGATCAAACCATCGTTCACATCCAACATCATTTTAAAGAGAAAGATGCGCCGTTTACGGTTGAAGGCACGATTGGTGCTGAAATCCACGATATGGCGAAACCGTTACCGCATGAACCAATCGTGACGAAGTATACCTCTAACATCTTCCTCAACAATAACCTCAAGCAGATCCTGGATGATGAGAATGTTGAGGAGCTGGTTATCTGTGGTTCGATGAGTAAGGATTGCATTGCAGCCGCAGCGCATGCGACGACAGAACTCGGATATCCGATTACGATTATTTACGATGCCTGCGCGACGCGGGAGCCGGGGTCCTGTGATACGTCTTCTCAGCAAGAGTTTGTGCAAGCAGCAATTATGGCTTCGCTGTCGTTCATTTGCAGCAATATTGTCTCCACAAATGAATATCTGCAGAGGCATTCTCCAGCGTAAGGTTTGAGATCAGCCGCTGATATTGATCTTTCTCAGACCAACCCAGAATGGACCAATGGCAAGCAGCATGAATGATGCGGCCAGCAGGAATGGTGCGCCCGGATAGTAAAGCTCTGCACTGTCTGCTGTGAAGCTGGTGAACAGCTGTGTCATCATCAAGGTGGAAAGCACAAGCGTGAGTCCGATGATGCTTGTCAGCGCACCTTGCAGACGGCCCTGCTTGTCTTGTGAGACGTGATGGCTCATCAGGGCGATCATGGCAGGTGGGATCATCGCGCCAAGTGCTGCTGGTGGCAGGAGCAGAATGACTGTGAGTGTGTTTGGCGCAAATGCGAAGCCTAGCAATGCGATTACGGCGAAGAAGAAGCCGTAAAGCACGGTTTTCGCTTCGCCCTTGCGCGGAATAATCCAGCGGATAAGACCACCTTTGACGCTGGAAAAGCCAATGCCGACGATGGCGAGTGAGAGACCTACCTGAGCTGTAGTCCAGTGGAAGGCTTCAATTGTGTAGTACGGCCAAATTGCCGGATACACGAAGTTTGCCATTTCAAACAGGAAGAGCGCAATGAAGAGCCACACCAGAACAGGGGACTGGGCAATATCCATGGTTGCGCCAACAGGGTTTGCTCTGCGCCAGCGAATAGCCTTTCTCGCCGATTTTGGTAGGGTTTCCGGCATGTAGAACAAGCCGTAAGCGAAGGTCATCGCAATCAGAACTGCGGAAATGTAAAAGGGGACACGGACGCCGAAGAGGGCAAGTGTTCCGCCCATAACCGGACCGATGACAAAGCCAAAACCGATAGCTGCGCCGACCATGCCGAAGCGGGTGGCACGTTTGCCGTTATGCGATATGTCGGAGACTGCTGCATAAGCGGTGGCGTAGGTTGCGCTGGCAACTCCGGCCAAGAGCCTGCCAATGAATAGAACCCAGAGCGAACCTGCGAAGGTCATGATCAGGTAGTCGACTGTCAGGACTGCAAGGGAGATCAAGAGGATTGGGCGTCGACCAAAACGGTCAGATATCGCCCCAACAGCAGGGCCGAAGAGGAACTGCATGGCAGCGTAACTTGCTGCGATGTAGCCGCCCCAGAGAGCTGCGTCTGCGATGGTGGTTTGGCTGAGTTCTGCGACCAGTGCCGGGGTCACCGGAATGATCAATCCGGCACCAGTCGCGTTCAGCAAAACAGTCCCTGCAATGAATACAAGGGTATGAAAGTCCTGTTTTGACCTGATGGATTGTAGTGCCAGCAGCATTCTTTTCTCGTTTTTCGCTAAATGCTATGTAACAAAGCGATCCAGCAAGTAAAGAAAAAACTCAGCATTTGTGCATATGCCGCAGGTCAAAAAAACAGAGTGAAGATCTATTTACGCCACGGCGGTGTTTCTTTAGCGAAGAATGCAGAAATTCCGGCCTGTGCTTCAGTGGTTTCCCATCTGTCCGCTAGGGCATTTGCTGTGTAGTCAATCTGATCTTCTGCAGGCATACGGGCCAAGTTCTGACAAAGAGCTTTTGCGTCTGCTACGGCACCCGGTGCGCAATTCAAATAAGCTTCTGCTTCTTTCTGCGTTACTGCGTGCAAGTCCTCTGGTGTTGTCACCAATGAGACAAGACCGAGGTGATGGGCTCTTTGCGCACCAAACGGGCGGGCATTCATGAAGACCTGACGGGCATGACCTTCACCCAGGCGACGTACAACATAAGTGCCGATGGTTGCCGGGATCAGGCCGAGGCGGGTTTCAGTCAGAGCGAATTTGGTGTTGTCAGCAGCAACCACCAGATCGCAGACGCTGAGAATGCCAACTCCGCCACCGTAAGCAGGACCATGAACACGAGCGATCAATGGCTTCTTCATACTGTCGAGGCGTTTGAGCATGCCTGCCAGACGATTGGCTTCCTGCATTTTGCCGATGCGGTCTTTCTCTGCCTGCGCCTGCATCCACTTGAGATCGCCGCCAGCACAGAAGGTTTCGCCGTCCGCTGCCAGAATGATTGCGCGGGTCTGCTCACAGTTGTCCAGCTCTTCAGCTGCTGCAATCAGTTCATCCATCATCTCAGCATTCATAGCATTGTGCTTTTCAGCGCGTGCCAGCAAGAGTGTGGTGATGCCGTTGTCTGCTTTTTCGATGCGAAGGTTCTGATAGGTCATGCCGCCGCTGCCTCTTTGATGGAGAGAATAAACTCTTGCGTTTGTGCCAGCTTCTCAATGTCGAGGCCGGTGTCGTAGTCCAGCAATTTTGCCATTTTTGCGACGGCCAGTGTGCTGACGTTGCCTTTGGCACCCGGTGCATATGGACAACCGCCGAGACCGCCGATGGCTGAATCGAACGTGCGCAGGCCCATTTTTATGCTGGACATGATGTTAGCCAGAGCCAGGTCTTTGGTGTCGTGGAAATGGCCGGCGAGTTGCTCAGCCGGGATGACGCTCAGGACTGCATCCAGCATCGCTTCCGTGGTTTCCGGAGTGGCTGCGCCAATAGTGTCACCGAGAGAAACCTCGTAGCAGCCCATCTGCAGCAATCGTTCTGAGACCATTGCTACGTTTTGGGCTGGTGTCGGGCCATCGTATGGGCACTCAACGATGCAGGAGACGTAACCGCGGACCGGAATGCCGTCAGCTTTTGCAGCTTCCACGATTGGAGTGAAGCGTTCGAAGCTTTCCTCAATCGAGCAGTTGATGTTCTTTTGAGAGAAGCCTTCTGATGCGGACGCGAAGATTGCAACTTCATCCGCGCCGGATGCTTTGGCGCGCTCGTAGCCTTTGATGTTTGGTGTCAGCGCTGTGTAGCGAACGCCGGGTTTGCGCGTGATGCCTGCAAAGACTTCCGCAGCATCTGCCATTTGCGGCACCCATTTGGGTGAGACAAAGCTGGAAGTTTCGATCTTCTCAAACCCGCACTCGGAAAGGAGGTTGATCAGTTCGATCTTGTTTGCTGTCGGGATCAGCGTTTTTTCGTTCTGCAGACCGTCGCGTGGGCCCATCTCAAAAATGTTTAGTTTCTTGCTCATCGCTTATCAAACCTCCTCGTCGATAGCGCGGGCACGAAGTTCTCTGCGGATAACCTTTCCGGTTGTTGTCATTGGCAGGGCTTCGACAAATTCCAGTTCACGTGGATATTCATGCGCAGCTAATCGCTGTTTCACAAAATCAGAAAGTTCTTTGGCCAATTCGTCGGATGGCTCAACACCTTCCTTCAGCACAATGTAGGCTTTGACGATCTCAGTGCGCAGCTTGTCTGGCTTGCCGATGACACCTGCCATGGCAACTGTGTCGTGTTTCAGCAGGCAGTCTTCAATCTCGCCGGGGCCGATGCGGTAGCCGGATGAAGTGATGACATCATCATCGCGGCCAACAAACTGGATCCAGCCGTCTTTATCCATCACGCCTTTGTCGCCGGTGATGAGGAAGTCGCCAGAGAATTTCTTTTTTGTGGCTTCCGGATTGTTCCAGTATTGGAGGAACATGACAGGGTTTGGTGCACGAACGCCGATGTTGCCAAGCTGACCAGCTTCGAGAACGGTGCCTTTGTCATCCACGATCTGCACATCAAAGCCCGGAACAGCTTTGCCGGTGACGCCGGGGCGGGTTTCCATCAGTTCTGCGCAGGTGGAGACAACGAGGTTGCACTCGGTCTGGCCGTAGAACTCGCTGATTGTCAGGCCAAACGTGTCCTGACCCCATTGGATCAGCTCTGCGCCAAGGGCTTCGCCGCCACTGCCGAGGGAGCGGAGGGAATAGTTCCAGCGGTCCTTCGGGTTCTCTACCTGCCGCATCATTTTCAGCGCGGTTGGCGGGATGAAGGCGTTGCGGACTTTCAGGTCTTGCATCAGCTGGAAGGCTGCTTCGCCGCTGAACTTCTTGAAACGGCAAGCAACGACAGGAATGCCGTGATGTAGGCTTGGTAGAAGAACGTCAATCAGACCGCCGATCCATGCCCAGTCGGCAGGCGTCCAGAAGCGGTCACCTTCTTTCGGGAACATGTTGTGCGGCATCTCTACGCCAGGCAGATGGCCAAGCAGCGTGCGGTGTGCGTGCAGTGCGCCTTTGGGTTGGCCGGTGGTGCCGGAGGTGTAGATGATGATGGCGGGGTCTTCGGCTTTGGTCTTCACTGGTGTGAAGTCTTCGCTCTGCCCTGCCATTTCAGCATGGAGTGAGCGGGTGCCGAAGTCTGTGCCTTCGATGTTCAGGATCAGTTCAAGCTCTGGCAGGCTTTTGCGGATCTTTTCAAGCTTCTCAGCGCCTGCATTGTTGGTGATGAGGGCTTTGGCGCCAGAATTCTCTAGCCGATATTCCAATGCTTCTTCACCAAACAGGGAGAAAAGCGGAATAGAGATGCCACCGAGCTTGTGAATTGCAATATGGGAGAAGGCTGTTTCAGGTGCCTGTGGCAGTAGGATGCCGACGCGATCACCTTGGCTGATGCCTTGAGACAGGAGCAGGTTGGCCAGCTGGTTACTCAGCTTTTTCAAGTCACCAAACGTGTAGGTGGTTGTCGGCCCGTCTTCTTCAGCGAAGATGAGTGCTTCGCGGGCGGCGTCTTTGTCCGCCCACTTGTCACAGATATCTACGCCAATGTTGAAGAACTCCGGGATGCCCCACTGAAACTTTTCTCGGAGCTCCTCGTAAGATTTCGCAGATGGCAACAACGGTTATTCCTCCTCCTCAAGCGTGAGGAGTATAACGCCTTCTTCCACCTGGTCACCCGCAGATGCCATCACTTCAGCCACAACGCCGTCACGCGGTGCTTTGAGAGAGTGTTCCATCTTCATGGCTTCGGTCACGATCAACGTATCGCCTTCAGAAACCTCGTCACCCGGCTTACAGTTTACAGCACGCACAAGGCCCGGCATTGGCGATGTGATGGCGTTGCCTGAGGCTGCACTGTCATCCTGCTCTGCCAGATGATCCGGCAGATCGAAACGCCATGTGACACCGTCGGAGAACAATGTGAGACTGGTGTCTTCTGCGAAGAAGTCAGCTGAGGTGATTTGACCGGCAAAATCCACGCGCATGTGGTTGTTGTCTACGGAGAGGATCTGCAAATTGAAGGTTTCATCATCAATGGCAATGGTCAGGCTGCCATCATGATGGCGGTTTGCTACAACTTCGGTGACTTCATCGCGCCATGACAGATGCGCAATCTGCTGGGCTGCTGTCCAATGACGCCAACCTGTGAGGCTCACCCACGGATCGTTATGGACCAATGCAGTTTCAGTTGCAAAGCCGAGCTCGATGAGAGCAGCCATTGCGAAAGCGTGCTTGGTTGGAGCTGTCGGTTTAGTGAGAGCTTCCAGTTCACGGTCGATAAGGCCCGTGTCCATCTCACCCTTTGCAAAGCCGTCGTGGTTACACAGGCGATGCAGGAAAGT
The DNA here is from genome assembly GCF_001623085.1 of Pseudovibrio sp. W74. Lineage (NCBI taxonomy): Bacteria > Pseudomonadati > Pseudomonadota > Alphaproteobacteria > Hyphomicrobiales > Stappiaceae > Pseudovibrio > Pseudovibrio sp. W74. Next base: position 19,279 of record NZ_LMCJ01000022.1, on the reverse strand, counting down.
GATGTTGGTGGTGCAACCAACTGCCTGACTCTTTTCCAATGCTAGAGACATTTTCGCCAGTGCAGCTTCACGGGTTTCGCCGTGGCAGATCACCTTTGCGATCATTGGATCGTAGTAAGGGGTGATTGTATCGCCTTTGCGTACGCCGCTGTCGATGCGGGCGAACAGTTCCGGCAGCTTTAGCTCGTTCAGAGTTCCGGTTGCTGGCAGGAAGCCTGCCTCAGCATCTTCTGCGTAGATACGCGCTTCGAATGCATGGCCGAAGATGGTGAGTTCGTCCTGCATCAGAGGCAATTCACCACCTGCTGCGACGGAGAGCTGCCAGTTGACCAAATCTTGCCCGGTGATGGCTTCTGTGACCGGATGTTCTACCTGAAGACGCGTGTTCATTTCCATGAACCAGAAGCGATCAGAACGGAGACCTTCTGAGCCATCAACAATGAACTCAACCGTACCAGCGCCTTCATACCCCACGGCCTGAGCTGCTTTAACGGCAGCATTACCCATGGCGTTGCGCATCTCTTCGGTCATACCGGGGGCTGGAGCTTCTTCGATCACCTTTTGGTGGCGGCGCTGCAGGGAGCAGTCGCGCTCAAACAGGTGAACTGCGTTGCCATGCCCATCACAGAAGACCTGCACCTCGATGTGGCGCGGTGACAAGACGTACTTCTCGATGAGCACGCGTGGGTCGCCGAAACTCGACTGACCTTCGCGCTGAGCGCCTTCCAGAGCTTCAAGGAAGTCTGCGGGATCATCAACACGGCGCATACCTTTGCCGCCGCCGCCTGCGCGGGCTTTGATGAGGACCGGATAGCCGATCTTGTCTGATTCAGCTTTAAGGAACTCAGCGTCTTGGTTGCTGCCATGATAGCCCGGCACGACTGGAACGCCGGACTCTTCCATGAGTTTTTTGGCGGCATCCTTCAGGCCCATGGCGCGAATTGCATCCGCAGGTGGGCCGATGAAGACAAGGCCAGCTGCTTCAACCGCTTCCACGAACTCTGGGTTTTCTGAAAGGAAACCGTAGCCCGGATGGATGGCGTCTGCACCGCTGGTTTTTGCAGCGTTGAGCAGCTCAGGAATGTTGAGGTAGCTCTCTGCCACTGGCGCAGGACCAAGGCGGTAAGCCTCGTCAGCCATTTGCACGTGACGGGCATCGCGGTCTGCGTCTGAATAGACTGCAACCACTTTGATGCCGAGGGCTTTGGCGGATTTTGCAACACGGCATGCAATCTCACCACGGTTCGCAATAAGGATTTTCTTGAACATACCGAGCCCCTTACATGCGGAAGACGCCGAAGGGCGTGTCTTCGATTGGTGCGTTGAGGCTTGCTGCGATGGACAGTGCCAGGACGTCACGGGTTTTGCGCGGGTCGACAATGCCGTCATCCCAGAGGCGTGCGGAGGCGTAGAGCGGGTGCCCTTGCTCTTCAAACTGATCAATGATCGGCTGTTTGAAGGTTGCTTCCTCTTCAGCAGACCAAGTGCCGCCTTTGCGCTCGATGCCGTCACGGCGCACTGTTGCCAGCACACCTGCTGCCTGAGGGCCGCCCATGACGGAGATACGGGAGCTTGGCCATGTCCAGAGCATGCGCGGTGAGTAAGCACGGCCACACATGCCGTAGTTGCCAGCGCCGAAGGAACCACCAATGAGCATGGTGATTTTTGGAACTTTTGCGCATGCCACGGCTGTTACCAGTTTAGCGCCGTCTTTTGCGATGCCGCCTGCTTCATACTTTTGCCCGACCATGAAGCCGGTGATGTTTTGCAGGAAGACCAGCGGGATTTTGCGCTGGCAGCACAGCTCCACAAAGTGGGCGCCTTTCAGCGCAGCTTCTGAGAACAAGATGCCGTTGTTGGCAATGATGCCGACAGGCATGCCGTGGATGTGGGCAAAGCCGGTGACAAGGGTGGTGCCATAGCGGGCTTTGAACTCGTCAAAGCGAGAGCCGTCTACCACACGGGCGATGACTTCGCGCACATCATATGGTGTTTTCAGGTCTGCCGGGACAACGCCGAGGATTTCTTCCGGATCGTAAAGCGGATCTTCCGGCGTTTGCAGCAGAAGTTGGTCTGGCTTGCGACGGTTGAGATTGGACACGGCCTGACGGGCCAGCGCCAACGCATGAGCGTCGTCACGGGCCAAGTGGTCTGCCACACCGGAGAGGCGGGTGTGAACATCCCCGCCGCCCAGATCTTCAGCAGAAACCACTTCGCCCGTGGCGGCTTTCACCAGTGGAGGACCGGCGAGGAAGATGGTGCCTTGCTCTTTCACGATGATGGTCTCATCACACATGGCTGGCACGTATGCGCCACCCGCGGTACAGGAGCCCATTACCACCGCGATTTGCGGAATGCCTTTTGCAGACATGTTGGCTTGATTGTAGAAGATGCGGCCAAAGTGTTCTTTGTCCGGGAACACTTCATCCTGCTGAGGCAGGTTAGCGCCGCCGGAGTCCACCAAGTAAATGCATGTGAGATTGTTCTCCATGGCAATTTCTTGGGCGCGGAGGTGCTTCTTCACCGTCAGCGGATAATAGGTGCCGCCTTTTACCGTGGCATCGTTGGCAACGATCATACATTCGATGCCGTTGACCCGACCGATGCCAGTGACAATGCCTGCTGAAGGCGAGGCGCCCTCATACATGTTGTGGGCAGCGAACTGACCGACTTCCAGAAACGGAGAGCCCGGATCGATCAAACGGGCAACGCGCTCACGCGGGAGGATTTTCCCACGAGACACGTGCCGTTCGCGAGGGCCTTCGCCCCCACCCAACAGAGCTTGCTGGCTTGCGGTGCGGACCTCATCCATTGCGGCGAGGTGCAGGGTGCGGTTGTTTTTATAGCTTTCCGAACCCGTTGCAGCCTGAGACTTGATGACAGCCATTACTTGGTTTCCTGGAAGAGCTCACGACCAATCAGCATGCGGCGGATTTCTGAGGTGCCTGCGCCGATTTCATAGAGTTTTGCATCACGCAGCAGACGACCGGTTGGGTACTCGTTGATGTAACCATTACCGCCAAGAGACTGTATTGCTTCCAGTGCCAGTTTGGTTGCGTTTTCAGCGGAATAGAGGATACAGCCAGCGGAATCCTTACGGGTGGTTTCACCGCGGTCACACGCATTTGCGACGGCGTACACATAGGAACGGGAGGCGTTCATCAGGGTGTACATGTCTGCGAGCTTGCCCTGCATCAGCTGGAATTCACCGATGGCTTTGCCGAACTGTTTGCGCTCGTGGATGTAAGGCACGACGATGTCCATAGCTGCTGCCATGATGCCGAGTGGACCACCGGAAAGGACAACGCGCTCGTAGTCCAGACCGGACATCAGCACGTTTACACCGCGGCCTTCTTCACCAAGGACGTTCTCATATGGGACTTCGCAGTCTTCAAACACCAGCTCACACGTGTTGGAGCCGCGCATGCCGAGCTTGTCTAGCTTTTGCGCCGTGGAGAAGCCTTTCATACCTTTTTCGATGATGAAAGCTGTCATGCCTTTGGGGCCAGCATCCGGATCAGTCTTTGCGTAAACCACCAGAGTGGAAGCGTCAGGGCCGTTTGTGATCCACATTTTGTTGCCGTTGAGCACGTAGCGGTCATTGCGCTTTTCAGCGCGCAACTTCATGGAAACAACGTCGGAACCTGCGCCCGGCTCGGACATGGCCAGAGAGCCGACATGCTCGCCAGAGCAAAGTTTTGGCAGGTACTTTGCTTTTTGCTCAGCAGTACCATGACGGTTGATCTGGTTTACGCAGAGGTTGGAGTGTGCGCCGTAGGACAAGCCAACAGATGCGGAGGCGCGGGAGATTTCCTCAACCGCAACAACGTGGGCGAGGTAGCCCATGCCGGTGCCGCCGTATTCCGGATCGGCCGTCATGCCAAGTACGCCAAGGTCACCCATCTCTTTCCAGAGATCATTGGGGAACTCGTTGGTTTCATCGATCTCAGCGGCGCGCGGCGCTAGCTTGTCTTGTGCCCAACGGCGAATGGTTTCGCGCAGAGCGTCAATATCTTCACCAAGACCAAAATTCATTACAGCGTCAAACACGGCGCTTCCTCCTGCTACCGAAGCTCTGCGATCCACGCTCTTTATCGAGCTTCCCAGTGGATCGTAAATTAATTAAACGAACGTTCGTTTGATTAATAGCAGGAGCTCAGCTACTATGCAATAACCCTTAGGACGCATTTCCTGTTGCGTATTCTTTCCCGAAAACTGCTAGGCATCGTTCGGGCATGCGCTGAAACATTGCGTCTCCTGATTGATTGGAAAAGGTTTAGACCGTGGCACGAACCAAAGGCTCCGTTGGCGCAGATACCAAAACTGCGATTTACGCAGCAGCGAAAAAGCTGATTGAAGCCAAGGGCTTTGAGGCGATGACGCTTCGCCAGCTTGCTGCGGAGGTGGGCCTACAGCCGGGATCGGTCTATCGCTATGTTGAGAGCAAGGACGAGCTGCTTCAGGCGCTGATGAACCAGCACATGATCAGTTTGATTGAGAACTGGGAGAAGCTGGAAGGCAAGGGGGATGATCCCGTTTCCCGTCTCAAGGCGTTTGTTGCGTTCCACATTCGCTATCATATTGAACGCCGCGCAGACGTTGTGATTGCGAATCTGGAATTACGTTCACTTGGTGAGGACTATCGTGCTGACGTGGTGACCAAGCGCAGCCAGTACGAGGCCAATCTGCGACGCATCCTTGCTGATGGTGTGCAGGCGGGTGCGTTTCCCGCTGTGGATTTGGAAGTTGCCGCCTTTGCCATTATCGCCATGCTGACTGGTGTTTGCTTCTGGTATCGTCCTGATGGTCGTCTTAGTATCGATGAGATTATTGATGTGCACCAGAAACTGGTGCTGCGAGGCGTTGTGGGCTAGGGGCTATTCTTGTGATTGATCTGGTTAAGCTTTTTGTAGCTCTTGGAGCTGGCTATCTGCTGGGTAGTATCAGTACGGCAGTGCTGGTTGGGAAGATGTACGGCAAGGACATACGGGAGTATGGCAGCAAATCTGCCGGGCTCACCAATACACTGCGCGTGCTTGGCAAACCTGCTGCGCTGATTGTTCTTGTCGGAGATATCCTGAAAGGCGTTGCTGCCTGCCTAGTTGGTTTGTATCTGGGTGTTTATGCCGGTTCAGGCACTGCGGTGGACAGTGTGAGCATGCTGCTTGCCGGGGCAGGTGCCATTGTTGGTCACAACTGGCCAGTCTTCTTCGGTTTCAGAGGCGGCAAAGGCGTGCTGACTGCAGCTGCCGTGCTTTTCATGCTGGATCCGATTATAGCACTAAGCTGCCTAAGCTCTTTCGTAGTTATTGTTGCCGCGACCCGCTTTGTCTCTCTGGGCTCAATCTGCGCTGCATTGCTTTTCGTTGTGCTTTCTTTCATTCCGGTGTTTGGTCACACGATCTACTTCCAGATCTTCGCGATTGTGATGGCGTTTATGGTCGTTGCCAAGCACCGCGCCAACATCGGCAGACTGCTCTCCGGTACTGAGAATAAGCTGCGTTTTAAGAGTGGTAAGCCCTCATCGTAGCGGAACCATCCTGTTCTTAATCGGGGAAGCCTTTACTATCGAAGTATTGGTCATTGCTTTTTCGTGGAGGGGGTCGAGCAGGTCGTCTAGTTCGCTGACGTCTTTTAGGTAGATGCGTGTGACGAAGCAGTCTTCTCCGGTGACCTTGTCGCAGGAGGTGAAGCGGGGCTCGTTGAGGATGAGTTGCTCTACGACGTGCAGATTGCCAGGGCTTGGTTGGATGCGGACGATTGCTTCCAGACTATAGCCGAGTGCCTTTGGGTTTATCTCCACCGTAAAGCCTGTAATGATGCCGTCCTGCTCCAGCTTGCGGACACGCTCTGTGGTGCTGGGGGCGGAGAGGCCGATGCGGCTGGCCAGTTCACTGATAGAGATTCTGCCGTCTCGCTCCAGGATCTCAAGGATTTTGCAGGCAGTTTCATCCAGCTGTTTCATCTCTTTAGGTGCTTTCGTCTGATCGCTTTATTTTATGAGGGTAGAAAGTGTAATTTGCCTTTCTTTTTCTATATTGCATAGAGCTGTTGCTGGTTATTTTTTCAATCCTGACGATTGGAGGTTCTTATGCAGACAGATCTTTTAGCGCTTCAACATATCTCGGCGTTTTCTCATGGAGAGGAAGGTGGCAATCCTGCTGGCGTGCTGGTGGGGGATGTGATGCTTCCTGATGCGCAGATGCAGTCTATTGCGGCTGATCTCGGCTATTCTGAAACTGTGTTTGCGGTGCCTCTGGCCCATGGCGAAGGGTATCGTGTGCGGTACTTCTCTCCAGAGAATGAAGTGCCATTTTGCGGGCACGCAACGATTGCGCTGGGCGCGGTTCTGGCTCAGCAGCATGGTCGGAAAGTCCATCGCCTTGTATTGAATGAAACTGTGATTTCAGTGGAGAGCTGGCAGGAGAACGGTCAGTTGCAAGCAGCTCTGCAATCTCCGCAGACCAAGAGCGCCGCATTGGAAAATGACGTGAAAGTTCAGCTGCTTGACCTGCTTGGTTTGAGTGAAGGCGATCTGGATCTTCGCATTCCACCTGCGCGTATTCATGGTGGTGCGGATCATCTGGTGCTGGCTTTGACTGACAGAGCCAAGTTGGCGGGCATGGCTTATGATCTGGAAGCCATGAAGCAGTTTATGCTTGGGCAGGGTCTTGTGACCATCATGCTGGTTCATGTTCGCGGGCCGCAAGAGTTTGATGTGCGCAATGCGTTTGCGTCAGCTGGCGTGTTTGAAGACCCGGCCACGGGTGCTGCTGCTGCGGCGTTTTCTGGTTACCTGCGGGATATTGGCTGGGCACATGCTGGTGAAATCCGGATTGTGCAGGGAGAAGATATGGGCGCGAAGTCTCTCATTGCTGCTCATATTCCGTCTGAGGCTGGTAGCTCTATCCGCATTGCTGGCAGTGCGCGGCGGATGATCTAACGCGTTCTCTTGGTACCGTGGAACTTTTAGCCCGAGGCAGTCTGCCTTGGGCTTTTTGCTGTGGCGAGGGCTTCCTTAGACGAGTGAGAGGTGGATTTCCGCGTTTAGTGTGTTGGACACCGTACATATTTCTTTGGCGGCTTTGATCAGGAACTCTGCTTTCTCGCGGTTCTCAAACTCTGGGAGAGCAAATTCCAGATGGAAGCTGCCAAAGCGGTGAGGCAGCGTGGATGCTTTTTCAGCTTTTACGGTGATGTAGACATTGCCGAGTGAGACCTTCTGTTGCCTGGCTACCATCTCCAAAGAGATCGCCATGCACGACCCAAGGGCAGACATGATCAGGTCTGAGGGGGCAGAGAACTCATCGGAGTCTCCGTAGCCTGCCGAGTATTGATGACCGAACTCATTGGTCACCCAGAACTGTCCATACTCATGCGAAGCGACCGTCAGCGGACCATAAGACTTGGGTTTCATTTTTATCGGCATACTAATGTCTCAGGAGTTCTCGGAGTTTGCAGTTGGTCTGGCATGTATACGAGTAACTCGCGGCATACGTAAATATGCAGCATGGGTGAAAAATACAGCAGCGTTCACTCGTTGGTTATTGGGCTTGCTCTACAGGAATATGTTGTAAACACAATGTGGCTGGGTGTGCGGCACATACTGCTACAGTATGGATGTGTTCAATTGGCGGAATTGATTGGCGAGTTTGGCAGGTAAAATGATGGCAACGAATGAGACTGAAAACCTGCTTGCGCTGCTGGTTGAAGATGACCTGGATTTGGCTGGAACGATTGCTGATGTGTTGAAAATCCACGGCATTAGTTGCGATCACGCTTACAATGGTGAGGCGGGTCTTGAGTTTGCGCGGCAGGGTTATTTTGACGTTATCATTCTTGATCTGACATTGCCTAAGATGGATGGTCTTACAGTTTGTGAAACGCTGCGCCGGGAAGGTATTGATCGCCCAGTTCTGATGCTGACTGCGCGTGATGAACTTTCTGACAAGCTGGCTGGATTTGAAGCCGGGACGGATGACTATCTGGTCAAACCCTTTGCGTTTGAGGAACTGGTTGTGAGACTGCGGGCGCTTTCCGGACGGCGGAGCGCGAAGGCGAAGCTGTTTGAGGTTGCTGATCTGCAGGTGGATTTTGCCCGAAATATTGCAAAACGTGGCGATCGTGTTTTGCGCCTTTCTCCGACGGCCTGGAAGATCCTGGGTATTTTGAGCAAACATAGCCCAGCCTCGGTGAGCCGAGAGCAATTGGAGCGTGGATTGTGGGGGGATGAGCCACCAGAGAGCAACAGCCTTAATGTGCATTTGTACAAACTTCGCCAGCAAATCCAACGCCCTGCCGAATCTGAAATTATCTGCCGAGATGCAAACGGGGGTTATAGCCTGAGGGAGAAAGTGGATGGTGAATAAGAAAGCAGCCAGAGTGCGCGGACGCAGCATTTTTCGTGAACTTGGTATCGCTTTCTTTCTGGGCGTTATTCTGCTGTTGCTGGTCTACACGTTTTTACTGCCAATCTTCTTTGTAGCTGGCTCAGATGAGAGCATCATCTACCTACTTGAGGATCTGGGCGAAAGTTACGAGGAGGCCGTAAAGGCAAATCCTGAAGCTCCGCTGCCAGAGACCTACCTTATTCAGAGTGCCTTTTCGCTTGAAGCGCTGCCTGCTGAAATGTCTCGTCGTTTCAAAGAGGAGCCATTGGAGCCGCTGGAGCTGTACTACGATGATGAAGATCGAGGCTGTGATGCTGAGGGCAATTGCAAGGAGACCTATTATCTCTATCTGTACATTTATCCGCTGGAAGATGGCCGCAACCTTTACATCACGCTTGAGAGTACAGAAGAGTATCTGGAGGGCTCCGAAGAGGATCAGGTGGTCCTTCTTGCCTTTGCAATTGTAGGGATCGTCAATCTACTCGCCACCTTTGTGAGTGCGCGCATTTTATCTAAGCGGTTGATCCGGCCGATCCAGAATCTGGAAAACTGGGCTCAGTCATTGAATGCTGAGAATGTGGGTGAGACACCGCCCAACTTCAGGTTCCGCGAACTGAATAACCTTGCTGTGAAGCTCACATACACTGTTTCCCGTATTTCTGAGTTTGTTGAACGTGAGCAGACATTCCTGCGTTATGCGAGCCATGAGTTGCGGACACCGATTACGGTGATTGCCGGCAATATTGCGCTGCTGAAGAGCCAGGAAAGTGGTTCTGAGGATACTGTGCCCGTGGAGCGGATACAGCGGGCTAATTTGAACATGCGCATCATTGTAGAGACTTTGCTTTGGCTGGGCAGGGAAAGCTCTGCACCGCCGCGAGTTGAGAAGCTCGTGCCAGCAAAGCTAATCATAGGGTGTATTGAGGAACTGTCTTATCTGAAGGGCAATAAACCGCTCACAGAAGTGCTGGACTTGAGTGAGGATGAGGCTGAGTTGCCTAAAGCACCTTTGCTGATCCTGTTTGGCAATCTGATCCGTAACGCGTTTCAACATGCCCAAAAGGGTGAGATCAAAATTAGTTATCAAAATGGGGTCTTTGAGATTGAAAACCCCGTTTCAGCTGGCACCAAAGCGGATGCTACCTCTGTTTATGAGGAAAGCTTCGGCTTCGGTCTTTCACTTTGTGAGCGTATAGCACGACGGATGGGCTGGGATTTTACTCTTGAAGAACAACAGGATGCCATCATCACGCGTCTGGTTTTGAGACCCACTGATACTGGTAGAGAGTAGTTTCAATTATTTGTATTTGTCATGAATAACTGAGATTCCCCATGATATTACAATGGTATTTCTAGTTTGAATCTTCCATTTATGGCGGCTCAAAGAAAATATTCTTCAATTTTATTGATATCTGAAAATTTTACTATTTAATTTACGTAGAGACAGAAGGGGTATTTGTCCGATTCGGGTGGGGTGATGCAAAGCATACACGATGAAATGGTCCAGCGGCTTTATGCCAATATCGCTCTTGGTGAGGATATTGGGCAGGCTTTTGAGCCTATGGCATCGTCCTTTCGTGAAACCATGCTCTGTTACAAGATCGTCTCGCTCAGCTCGCTTGAGTATCATCACATGACTTTCCTCAATACAAAAGAGGACATGGAAGCAAAAATACTTGCTGCGGGCCAGAGCAATCCATTGCCCCGATTTGCTAAATTTGCCCCATTGAATGCCTTGATTCATACCGAGGATTTCATCAGCCAAGATGAAATTCGGGATACTGATTTCTTTGATCTGGTCTTCAGCGATTATGGAGTGTTTGATCGTGTTCGCGGCTTTATGATCCACCGTCAGGGGATGGATGCGGCCATGGTTTCTGTAGCAGTGCAATCTGATTTTGATGGTCCTGATGCAATGCAGCTTGAGAAAACTCTTGAAACTGTCAGACCTCATTTTCAAAATGCGTTTTCGGTTGCGTTGCATCTTGAGCAAAGACGCGGTTTGACTGACGCCTACTCCTTCTGGCTGGATCGTATTCCAAGTGCGGCGTTTATTTTGGATCAAGGGCATCACGTTGCTTTTGCCAACAAGCAGGCAGAGGTATTTTTCTGTTCCAGCCAGAGCTTCTTTATTGATCGTCGTGGAGAGATTTCCTCACGCCATAATGAGCATCGAAAGTTGTTTGAGGATGCGATTTTACGGTGCCGGACTTCTGGTAAGCCTCTGGGGCCACTGGTCCTGAATGGTGAGGCGGCGCCCAATCCGTTCTTTGTTGTGATGCCTATCAATGTGCTTTCAGAGACGCCTGCTTATCTGGCGCCCTTTGTACGCGGGCCGCAGCCACTCCTTTGCATGATAATGGATCCGGGTGACCAGCCCTTGGCGGAGTTGGACAACCTTCAACGTTATTTTGGGGTTTCCAAACGTGAGGCTGAGTTGCTCCAGTATCTGGTTCGCGGGGCATCTGTGGGTGAGACCTCTCACGCTCTGGAGATCAGCTACAACACTGCACGCAATCATATGGCGCGAATTGCCGACAAGGTTTCTGTAAATTCTCAAAGTGAGTTGGTTCGACTTGCAAGTGACCTGGCTGCAAGGGTGCCGCGACAGAACGCGAGATGACAGTTCCTGAGGATTTGATTGGTGTTCAGATGTAGTGTTTCCTGAACTGTGTCTTGTTGTTGACTTGTCTATGCGGGAGACAGCTGACAAAATGCATGTCAACTACAATACTGCGCGTAATCATATGGCACAAATAACGGAAAAGGCTGGCTTTGAGTCTCAAAGCGAGCTTGTTCGCATTGCCAGTGATCTTGCTGCGCGAGTTCCATCCTCATTGTCTAAGCAATAAAGGTTCTTGCATTGCATAAACGTATTTATGTCTTCGGAGCTTCATGCGCAGGTTCAACCACGCTTGGCCATCGACTTGCTCATGCTCTGTCAGTTCCTCATGTGGATTCTGATGATTACTTTTGGGAGCAAACAGAACCACCCTTCGCAGTAAAACGATCTGAAGAAGAGCGGGTTGCGCTCATGAAACCAGCGATGGGCGAAGGTGGTTGGATTTTGAGTGGAGCTTGTGAGGGTTGGGCGAAGGGGCTTGTCTCTCAAAGCTCGCTTGTTGTTTTCATCAGTGTGCCGCAGGACGAGCGCTTGCAGCGATTGAAAAAACGAGAAATGGAACGTTTTGGGGATCGCATTCTTGAAGGCGGTGACATGTTTGAGACGCACGAGGCTTTCTTTCAGTGGGCATCGCAGTATGAGCAACCCGATTTTTCTGGCAGGAGCCGGCATAGGCATGAAGCCTGGCTGAAAGAATGCAAAATGCTTGTATTGCGTCTTGATGGAAGATTAGAGCGTGATGATCCGGTTGCAAAAGTGCTACAAATATCTGCATGAGCATTGCATAATCAATAATTTATGGGCTTTTGTAGATAAAAATAGATTTTATATTCTAAAATGTCACCGCGATTATTTGAGTGAATGTAGATTTACGTAAAGGACAGGTGTGAAATTAAAGAGTAGATCTACTTGTGTGTTTAATATGAATATTACATGTGTTTGATTGTGCTTTGTCGATTCTCTAGTTTATATAATTTTGATTTAAATTTTTGGAGAATTGCGATGAAATACATTTGTGTCTTCCTGTTTGTGGTGTTCTCATTCAGTGCAAATGCTGAGTTAATCAGATCACAGGTTGCAGCAAACCGTACTGCAAAACTTAACGTTTATAGCTATTACGTTCCTGAAACATGCAGCTCTGCGACCTTACCAAAAGTCTCTTTTGTTAAGAAACCGGAGCATGGTGTCGTTCGTTTTGTGCAGTCCCGATCTGCACTGCCAAAGACAGCTGGCAAATGTGCGGGTAAACAGACGAACGATCTGATTATGTACTATTCGCCGGATAAAGACTTTCAGGGCACAGATAAGGTCGTGACCAAATTTCGGATGTATTCGGCAGGGCGTGTCATATCTGGCGGGAACACATATGAGATCGAAATTAAGTAGCAGTCCGTCTTACTGTCGCATGAGCAACCGTTCGGTTCATCATTACCGAGCGGTTTTTTATGGGTTCAAGCTGTCGTTATGACTGCGTACGCGGATGAATTTCATTGAGGCTGATTTGTCTGTCGGAGTGGTTTAGATAGCTGGCAGCATCTCCTCATATTCTGGGTGTTTTGAGTGAAAAACTCAATTGTGATCATCTTGATGGCAATTATATTGTCGTCTGGCTGCGTGTTTTCTTTCAAGTCGTCGTGATGAAGGCGCTTAATGTTGACATGAGCTCAGCAATGCCTAAGAGTTAATTGATGAATTTTCGTAGTGGTTTGGTCGGGGAGGACTGAGCCGCTGCAAGAACTAAAAAGCCGGGACATAATAGTATCGCCAAACTAGCCGGCCGGGGGAGAGTAATATGCGTCTGTTTTCCTACAAAAACAGAAAGGTTCATCTTGGACCATATCCTTCTGAACGATTGAAGCGGACGCATGAGGCAGTTGATCTGAGGCGTGTGCCCGAGGTGATGCCAACGGTTTTCTCACAGGCCGATAATCCAGAGATCCTGAGCAACTCAATGGCATCCTTCAGCGCGATCATGGATGCGATCCGCGATGGAGCACACAACGCCAAGCTCTCTGAGATCCCGGATGATCCTCAGGAAAGAGCTAATCACCTCAAAGCTGCTGGCTACTTCTTCGATGCAACGATGATGGGTACCTGTGATCTGGTTCCTGATCATTTTCTTGAGCGTCCGCTGCGCAATCCTGATCTGGATAAGCTCGCGAAAGATCTTCAGACCTTTCAGCCCAAGACTCTGGCAGCTGGCATTGACGTGACCATGGCTGATGTCCGCGACAGCGCCGCATCCACCCCCGGACCTGTGACACATCATGGCTCTGCGCTGGTGGTGCTGATGGAGCATCCGCGTGAGCCGAGAGCTGATGAGCCAGGTGGCGACTGGATTGTGGGTACTTGTGAGCAACGTTCTGCTATTCGTGCGGCTGAAGTGGCTGTGGTTCTGGCCAACTATCTGCGCCTGTTGGGTGTTGAGGCGCGTGCGCATACCACGAGCAGTGCTGATGTGGATCTGAACCGGCTGGCGGTTTCTGCCGGATTGGTGGAAGTACTTGAGAAAGACGGTGAAACAGTCGTTACCAATCCATATGTTGGCCGCGAGTTTACACTGGCAGCTGTGACGACCACGCTTGAACTGACACCTGATCAGCCGCTTGCACCACGGAAGCTAGCGGATGTCTGGAGTTCTCACGGCCCTGCATGGCAGCTAGGCATGGGGACATTCAAGAATACCTTCAATCGCAAACCGTTTGAGAACCGTGATTACCACATGGGGGCGTTCCCGTTTGAGAAGATCAAGCGGGTAGACGAGACAACGACCTTTATCGATGAGCCGCGCGTGCCGCGTGTCCCCAAACGGACGGACATGTTTGCGCGTGCTCTTTTTGGTGACATGGGCAAGCCCCTTCAGGAAGCTGCTAAAAATGGGGGGTATCTCGCCAAAAACCCGATGGGGTACTGCGCCCGCCGTGCGCTTGCCGCGCTGATCTTGCTGCAAGATGGTGAGACCGCCGCTGAAGTTTCGACAAGTGCTGTGGACCCGCATAAAAACGCGGCCAACGTAAAGTCGGCACTCTATTTCCTTGGTGCTGATGCAGTTGGCCTATCTCGCTGTCCAGATCACGCCTACTATTCTCACGATGCACGTGGTGAGCCAATTACGCCTTACCATAAAAACGCGATCTCCATTCTGGTGGATCAAGGGCATGAGACGATGGAGGGCGCAAGTGGGGATGATTGGATCTCCGGTGCACAGTCGATGCGAGCGTATCTGCGAACCTCCATTATTGGGGGGATCGTTGCTGAACAAATCCGCCGCCTGGGGTATCCGGCCCGCTGTCATTCTGTCGTTGATGGTGAAGTTCTTCAGCCACCGCTGTTACTGCTTTCTGGTCTTGGTGAAGTGAGCCGTATTGGCGAGGTTATTCTGAACCCTTACCTTGGCCCGCGCTTAAAGTCCGGCGTGGTGACGACGGATATGCCGTTCACCTACGACAAGCCAATTAATTTTGGCCTGCAACGCTTTTGCGAAAGCTGCAATAAATGTGCGCGTGAGTGTCCATCTGGGGCGATCACAGCTGGGCCGAAACGTATGTTCAATGGCTACGAGATCTGGAAGTCAGACTCTGAGAAGTGCGCGCGTTACCGTGTGTCCCAGCCAGCGGGATCCTTGTGTGGTCGCTGCATGAAAACATGCCCGTGGAATCTTGAAGGATTGTTCAGCGAAGCTCCGTTCCGCTGGACAGCAATGAAGATGCCATCTTCTGCCAAAGTTCTTGCCAAGCTGGATGACAAGCTTGGCAACGGATCCATAAACCCTGTCAAAAAGTGGTGGTGGGATCTGGTTGCGAGCGGTGATGGTAATTATGTGATCGCTGAAGAGACCAATGCGCGCGAGTTGCAGCTCGACCTTGATCTTAAATATGAAGATCAGACGCTGGCGGTGTATCCAGCCAATCTTGCGCCGCATCCATGGCCATTTCCGTTCATGATGGACCGAGAAGCAGGGATCAAGGCCTATCAAGGTATGATTTCAGCTGAGGAATACAAAGCCCGCCTTGCTGCTGGGTCGAATGACCTGGCTCCTGTTTATGAGGTCAGTGCGAGTTCGTCTCCGGTCTTAGCAGTTCGCCTGTCTAAGGTGGATGTGGAAGCGGAAGGTGTATCCCGCTACGAGTTCATGTTGGATGATGGCTCGCCGTTGCCTGTGTTTGAAGCTGGAGCGCATATTGATGTAGTTGTGGCCCCTGAGTTTTTACGCCAGTACTCACTGGCGGGCGATCCGGCAGACAGCAGTAAATATGTGATTGGTGTTTTGGAAGAAAAAGAGGGGCGCGGCGGTTCAGCGCTCATGCACCGGATTTTCGATGAAGGACGCCGGGTTTTCATTTCCAAGCCTATCAATCATTTTCCGCTGCATGAAGATGCAAAGAAAACACTGCTCTTTGGCGGTGGAATTGGCGTGACACCAATGATTGCAATGGCGCATCGTTTGCATGTGCTTGGGAAGCCTTTTGAGTTGCACTACTGTTTCCGTCATCGCCACAAGGCTGGGTTCATCGATGAAATTCAGCGAGCACCTTGGGCGGATAAGGCTTTCATTCATTGTTCCAGTGAAGGAAAGCGGGTAGATCTGAGTACAATTCTGGCTGACTTTGAAGACGGCTATCATGTTTACACGTGTGGTCCGGATGTCTTTATGGATGGAGTGCTGGAGACTGCTGCTGCTCAAGGCTGGTCTGAGGAGAGCTTACATAAAGAGTATTTCTCGGTTCCGGATCAGGGTGATTATGTCAACACAAGCTTCTTTGTAAAACTGGCGTCAACGGGTGAGCGTATTGAGATTCCAGAGGACAAAAGCGCAGCTGATGTCCTGAACGAGAAGGGAATTTCCGTGCTAACCAAATGCTCGGATGGCATTTGCGGGGTCTGCACGGCCAAATATCAAGGTGCCGAAGTGGAGCATCGTGACTTTGTGCTGAGTGAGAAAGAAAAAGAAGACACTCTGGTTCTGTGCTGTTCCCGGGCGAAGAATGAGGGCGCTGAGCTTCGACTTGAGCTCTAGACGAATTTTTCATGATGTGGTTTTGACGTTTTGAGGTGGGAACTATTGTTTCCGCCTCTTATAACTTTCTAGTGCTCTCCTGTAGCTAAGTTAGAATGCGCGCTATTTGTCGAGATTTCTGAATTGGCGAGAGCATATACTCATCCAGATCGGTGGATTACGCCCATATTGCTGTTGGGCCGTAATGCTCAACCGAACTTAGAGCAACTTTAAGGGCTGAAAATTCCAGAGGTTGATTGGGCTGCTGGGTTCTCCCATTGGCCAATTCCCTCAAATATAACGGCGTTATATTTTTATTGAGTCGTTATGGGAGGGAACTATGACTAAGGTACTTTATGAAAAAGATGGCCGTATCGCACGCATCACACTGAACAGGCCTGAGGTGATGAATGCTATTGATATGGATATTCCGCAAGAGCTGGCGGCTTGTGTGGCACGGGCGAACTCAGATGACGGTGTTCATGTCATTGTGCTTGGCGGTAATGGGCCTGCGTTTTGTGCGGGATATGACCTGACGGCTTATGCTGAAACGGAGGGAAGTAATCCGGGTGTTCAGGAAATGCCTTGGGATCCTATGAAGGATTATGCCTTCATGAAACAAAACACAGATCTATTTATGTCGTTGTGGCGCAGTTATCGGCCTGTCATTGCAAAAGTGCATGGCCACGCCGTTGCAGGTGGTTCCGACATTGCATTGTGTTCTGACATGGTTGTTATGGCAGAGGATGCGCATATTGGTTACATGCCGGTCCGAGTGTGGGGATGCCCTACGACTGCAATGTGGGTTTATCGGCTTGGCCCGGAACGTGCAAAACGCATGCTGTTGACTGGCGACAAAATTGATGGTCGAGAGGCAGAGCGAATTGGTCTGATCCATAAAGCTGTGCCCTTAGATCAAATTGATGAGGAAGTTGAAAAGCTTGCTGAGCGGATGGCTGGTATTCCGGTGAACCAGCTGATGATGCAAAAACTCATGATCAACCAGGCGATTGAGTCCATGGGGCTTTACCAGACGCAAATGATAGCGACGCTCTTTGATGGTATTACGCGCCATAGCCCTGAAGGCATGAATTTCAAACAGCGGGCGGAAGACGTGTCTTGGAAACAGGCTGTTCGCGAGCGTGATCAGGGCACATTTGATTGGACCGCTAATCGCCCGATGAATGCGCCTCTTTAATGTGAGAAACGATGCCTGATTTACATGATCAAGAAAGCACCAAGGTTGATGCCCGCCAAATGCGAGCAGACCATCTGAGAGGGACACGCCGGTCGCTCATTGTGAATGCTGCACGTGATGTTTTCACAAAAGAAGGTCTCGACGGGACTTCGATGCGCTCCATTGCCCGAACTGCCGGATGTACAACCGGTGCAATCTACCCTTATTTTCATGGCAAAGAAGAGCTTTACTGTGCTGTTTTACAAGAAGCGCTAGAGCAGCTGCATATCAACGTTACTGAGGCCATTGAAACCTGCTTATCTATAGAAGAGAAGGCCCAGGCTGGTGTACTTGCATTCTTTGATTTCTATAATGAACGCCCAGATGATCTTGCTTTGGGTTTGTATGTGTTCAGTGGATTGAAGCGAGTTGGATTGGGGCGCGAGCTTGATGGTGTTCTTAACGTGCTAGTTAGTGGGGTGATTGGCTTGATTGAGGGCTGCGCTCGTGTTGGAGGAAGGTCTCCGGAATGGACGGCTGGTGCGATTGCGCATTGCATGGGGTTGTTAGTGATGGGGCATACCGGCCGGTTGTCTCTCTGGGACTATGACGGGCGCTACCTGTTGGAGCAATTTTTACTTCGATGATTGGCCCTTGCCTCCTTTTTAGGTGAAAGCCGGATGGTGCATTCCAGCTTGGCGAAATGTAAATTAGCCTACAGCAGAGCGCGATCTACTCAATAAGTTCATTATTCAATTGTCAAAGAACTCGGGTTTTACCGATAGTCGGGTTGTTTGATGTTGGCTTTGATAGTGTAGCTTGTTTTGATCTTGGTCTATTCCTGTAATGTTCTCCTTGAGTCTTTGTTGGTGGTGATTGGGTTGCCGAGATTGGGTTGATATTTGGAATTGGTTTGATTTGAAGGCTTGAGGTAGTTTGAGTTTGGCCGTTTGCTTCGGGTGCTAATGTCGTTTGTGCTTGTCGCATGTTGGACAGGAGTATTTGCGGTGAAGTGCAGGGCTGATGCGAACGCGCTTTGTGTGTTGGTTT
>NZ_LMCJ01000022.1:0-1033 GCF_001623085.1 Pseudovibrio sp. W74 | reverse complement strand
CCTGACGCCACCACACAACGAGCACCAGAACGCGACCAACTGGCGGCCTTGCACAAACGGCGGGATGAGCTTGTTGATACACGCAAGAAAGAACGCCAACGCCTGACCCAAGCTTTATCTGAGGAACATGCCAGCATCGCACGCCATATCAGTTGGCTGAATGAAGAAATTAAATTCATTGAGCAAAAGCGAGATACACTGCTCAAAGAGACTGCCGAATTTACTCATGATAACAAGCTATTACGCTCTATTCCCGGCGTAGGCCCTGTTGCTGCAACTACTCTATTAGCTTTGATGCCCGAGCTCGGGCACGCATCGCCCAAAGCCATTGCCGCTCTGGCTGGCCTTGCTCCTTTCAATGTAGATAGTGGTCAGTTTCGCGGCCATCGGGCCATTAAGGGGGGACGCAAACGCGTGCGGAACGCGCTTTATATGGCAGCGGTTACAGCGGCACGGTCTAATTCTCACTTTGCTTCATTTGCTCAAGCCCTCATCAAAAGAGGGAAGCCCTTCAAAGCGGCAATGATTGCTCTGGCGAGAAAGATACTCATCACAGCCAATGCACTCCTCAGAGATAGTGTTCCATTCAATGCATAAACACAGTTGCCGCTTTGTGTGTTGGTTTGGCTCACGGCTCACGGCTCACGGCTGTAACACTGGCTGATCAGCTATCTATCTCACTCTTTCTCTAGTGTCTGTCCTTTAACAGTGGTCTTACATTGCTGATGCTGATCTCTTTGGCTCCAACTTTGGTTTGCTCAGCACTTTGGCGCTAGCTGTAAGGGTAAGAGGGTACGGGAGGCGTGGGATGTCTGATGTCAGGGTCTCTGTCTGCCTTGTCGCTAGGCTCTTCTGTGTGTCTCCATTTCTGATTGTTGCTCTTGGAGTGCTGTGCTGTTCGGCGAGGTTCTTTCTTATGCAGCTTTTGCGGGGTTGGTGGCAGTCTTGATTGAGTGGTGTGTTTTCCAAGTGTCTGTGCAAATTTTGGATTTGTTAAGTTTTGGTGTTTTGGCTGGTTGTTATTGGCTTGTTT
>NZ_LMCJ01000021.1:460385-552430 GCF_001623085.1 Pseudovibrio sp. W74 | reverse complement strand
ATTGCTGCCACTGCTCTGGATGGTGAGCAAGCTCTCTTTGCTGCCCGTCAGCAAGGCATCAAAGGCCGCAAGAAGCAGCTTGGCGAGCAGATTGCTCAGCTGGAGCAACAGATTGAAGGCCTGCAGGTGCAGCGCGATGCTAAGGCTGAAAGCATTGATCTTGTCACGCAGCAACTCGCCGACTTTGCTTCTCTTCTGGAAAAGCGCCTGATCAACGCCTCTCAGGTCACCGCCATCAAGCGGGAACGGGCCGAGCTGGTTGGGGACCGCGGCGGGCTGATCTCTCAGGTCGCTCAGACCAAGGAAGCCATCAGCGAAAAGCGCGTGCAGATCTTGCAGCTGGACGAAGAGTTTTTAGAAAAAGTTCTGTCTGACCTGCAAAACATCCGCTCACAGATTGCCGAGCTGGAAGAGCAGGAAGTGGCTGCGCAGGACCGCCTCAAGCGCATCGATATCCGCGCGCCCCAATCCGGTTATGTGCACCAGCTCAACGTTCACACTGTTGGCGGCGTGATCGCACCGGGTGACACACTCATGCTGGTGGTGCCGGAAGACAGTGATCTGGTGATTGAAAGCCGTGTTCAACCGGTTGATGTGGATCAGCTGCAAGTGGGACAGGACGCTTATGTGCGCCTTGCTGCCTTCGATCAGCGCACCACACCAGAGCTGGGCGCAGCCGTACTCAACGTTTCCCCGGACCTGACCCGCGATGAGGTCACCGGCGAGCCGTTCTATCTGGCACGTCTGAAGATCCTGGATAGCGAAATGCCAAAGCTGAATGGCCAGACCCTCGTCCCGGGCATGCCCGTCGAAGGCTTCATCCAAACCGGCGAACGCACCGTCCTCTCCTACTTCATAAAACCCATGCAAGACCAAATCGCCCATGCGCTCAAGGAGAAGTAAGGAACCCCTTACTTCCTCGGAACGAAAACAAACACTGCGACGGAAAGGGATCTAAGGCCCCTTTCCGTACGCTGCTATTCAATAGAGCTCTGTTAGCCAGAACAAATCACGGACATCTCATGATAGACCATGCAGAAGTCTATGCACAGAAATGGCGGCTTAAAGAAATTTCCTATGAGGGTGAAACCACTTGTAGCAATTTTTACTCCTGCCGCTCCGAAGAGTTTGGCCCAGCTCTACTTAAGATTCTTAATTCAAATGGCTTAATCACCGAGAGAGGTGGCTTCGCACTATTAGCGAGATATAATTCCAATTCTGCCGTAAGAATATATGAACACGATGAAACCGCAGCATTGATGCAATGGCTCGATGGCCCGCGCTTGCTGGATATTATAGATCAGGGACATGAAGAAGATGCACTTAATATCCAGTTAGAAATCACCGGTCAGCTTTTAAAATCGCAAGTCAGTTTGACAGGTCTTAAGACACTCGAACACCTCATGGCAGACAGCCTTAATATGAAACCAAAGGCCGTGCCAGTTTGGGCACAGGACGTCGTTCCAATCGCCCAAGCGATAGCACACGACGTCATGGCAAATCGTGCTGACTGGCAGGCTCTTCATGGTGACCTTCACCCCCGAAACATCATCAAACACAGAGCAACGTGGCGCGCCATCGATGCTCGGGGCCTATTAGGGCCTCCAGCACTTGAGTATGCCAATCTTTTTATTAATCCGTGGGACAGAAAAGAGCTGATTTTCAAACACGGACGAATGGAAGAGCTTGCCAGGCGAGTCAGCATACACTTGGGTTGCGACGTGAGGGACGTTGTCTCATGTGCGATCACCAATGCACTTTTCTATGCACAATCGAGCTTCCTCATTGGACAAGGGCGACACCCAATCAAGTGCATTCGCCAACTGCTGACAATTCTATGAGCGACATGCTCGTCGGAGCGTAAAGTATCGCCACTACCGCTGCTGTCTGTAAAGTAGACGAGCTAGCACAACACAGCTGCTTTCGTCCTCAAAGAGCCCTCAGTTTACCACCAAACATCGCAATCTTTACCTCCCTGTTTTGGGAGTGATATCTGTTTAGTCAATAAAAAAAGCGGCTCTGGGAGCCGCTTTTTCTGTTCTTGTGAAGGCCCTCACAAAACTGCGAGGGCCTTCTTTTTTGCTTAAACGAGCATTTCGCTTGGGCTGCTGAGGTCCAGGCCGATGACGAGTGGGTCATGGTCGGACGCGCCGTACTGGTCGTCAGTGTAGAAACCAGCATCGGTGAAGCGGCTGTTGTAGCTGAGCAGGTCTGGCTCATCAGCATTGATGTGCCACTCAGCAAGGCCGGTCACCTGATCAGCAAGGCTGTCGGATGCCAGAGCATGGTCCAGAGAACCGCGCTGACCATCAAACACGAAGCTGTAAGCTTCATCGCCCAGGTACTGAGACAGAAGATCGGTCATGTCGCCGCCCTCTACCAGTTCCTGTACGGAGTCGCCTTTGCCGTAGGTGTTCAAGTCACCGATCACGAGGATGTCTGGATCAAGACCCGCACCTGCATATTCCGTTCTCAGCCACTCATGCAACTCTTTTGCTGCATCTTCACGTGCCTGAGCCCAGAAGGCCTGCCCATCGCCCTGATCGTAGTTTGGATCAGCGATCAAGGCATCCAGATCTGCCTGTACCTGGTCAACATCAGCTGCCGGAATGGTACCTGCATCCAGTTTACCCTGAATGTCTTCCACCAGATCGCTCAGGCCGCTTGGACCCTTGGACTTGTAGTGGTTAACCGCAAGGGTAAAGCGCTCGCCGTTTGCATCCTCAAAAGTGGTTGCAACGGTTGGGCGGTTACGCTGGAAGTCACCTACATATGAACGATCAGCAAAGTCCTGCAGACGATCCGCAATCGCGTAAGTCGCATCCGCACTTGTTTCCTGATAGGTATAGGTTTCTGTCTCAATGACAGTCAGCTTGCCAGGACGGTAGATCATACCGGTGGTGATGGCATCAGACCCGATCGGAGCCCCGTCAGTCGGGTTCACGAAGGTGTAAAGCTCATCAGTCCGGCCCTGAGCGGTCAGTTCCGCATTCAGTGCATCAACAAGAGCACTGATTGCAGAGGCATCATCAAAGCCGTTGTTCTCCAGTTCCTGAAGACCAAAGACATCCGCATCGATATCAAGCATTGCCTTGACGATCTTGTCGGTTTGACGCGCAAGATCTGCCTCGGAGCTCGCACCGCGCTGACCAAGACTGGTGAAGTAGTTCAGCACGTTGAAGCTGGACACTTTCAGATCACCGCCCACATCAGCAGGCTGGTCAGGACGCGCACCGGAGTTGGTGCTTTCATCGATGGAAATCTGGCCGTCAACGATCAGAGTATGACCATCGAAGCCTTCGGTGAGAATGCCTTCGATCGGTGCATCGATTTCTGTGCCAAGACGCAGAGTTGCACCTTCAGAGAAGTCGTCACCGCTGTCCAGATACCCATTGCCATTGTCGCCGTTTTCTTCGGTAACTGGCACGTAGGTGAACTCGTCAGGGTTCTGCTCAGAAGAACCATCATCGATAAGGATGCGGTTGTTCTGGTTCATTTCCTGATGTTCGATGATCTGGTCAAGCTCATCCTGCGGATCGTACAGATGGGTTGCCTGATACTGGGCGCCAGCGGAAACTGTAATTTGACCGTAGCGGTCGAAATTGAAGTTTTCGATGACTGTCAGAGCATCGTCTGTACCGGAGCCAACGCTGACGCGCATGCCTTCCAGAGCTTCCAGGTTCTGCTGGCTTGTTGGAGACAGAAGTACCTGCATGTATTCTGGCAGATCATTGCCGGAAGACAGGATGCTCAGATCCCCAATGTTAGTCAGCTGTGTCTGGCCACCAAACTCTGCAACAGTGCCACCGAAGGACACTTCATCACCAACTGCAACGGTTGGAGCCGCGCCGGTGTAAACGAAGATACCTTCAGAAGTTGCGGAGTTGCCGTCGCTGTCAGTTGTTTCTTCCTGCAGGTAGAAACCACTGCTGGTCACACTTGTTACAAGCGCGCTGACGTAAACGAACTCGCCAACCATGCCGGATTCTGCACCGTCACCCTGAATGGTGGAGATGAGTGTAGGCGCGGTATCATCGTTTACAACAGTGCTGGTTGCAGTCTTGGTTGTGATCTTGCCACCCGTTGGGTTGCTCAAGGTCACAGACAGGGCTTCGCTCAGCTCGGTTGTTTCATCGCCAGTGATGTTGACTGTGATGGTCTTGGTGGTTTCGCCAGCTGCAAACTCGATGCTGCCAGATGGCAAAGTGCCACCGAAGTCAGCTGCATCAACGTCGCCGCCAACAGCAAAGTCAACAGTGCCAGCCTCAGACAGATCACCATCACGGGTCACTGTGAACTCGAAGGAGGTTACGCCGCTGTCGCCTTCAGCTTTGGAGTCAGCTTCTGCTGCGATAGCGTAGGTTGTGGACGTACCGCCACCGCCTGTGGTGTCGCCTTCCAGCTGCAGGTTCTGCAGAACGAATGCTTCATTGCTGCCGTTTGCAGAGCCTTCAACGATGATGGTCAGCTCGGAGCCTGAACCTTCCAGATCAGCAACAAGTGTTTGCAGCTGGTTGGTAAGAACAAGGCCAGAGTTGGTTTCAACCATCGGATCATTCAGATCAACAACCTTACCGCTGGCAAGGGTGTAAGACTGAGCACCGTCATTGTCAGAGGTGAAGGCGAACAAAGTTTGCTCTTCGCCACCATCAATGGAATAGCGGATGGAAATGGTGTCATCAGACTCGAAGTCACCCATTGCACCAGCATCCAGAGACAGGCTGATATTGCTGTAATCTGAGATGTCGAAGCGCCAGGTCGCGACCAGCGGGTCGCCATTAGGATTATCGTCGTTGACGGTATCGGTCAGACCGAAGAACTCACCAGTGTTGGAGACTTCATCGATAACGCCGACTGCATCATTTTCGAAGCTGCCATTGGTGGAATCGACCAGCGAGAACGGCGCATCTGCAGCGGTGTACTTGCCAAAGCCGTCTGCAGGACTGGTGAAGTCTGGTGCAGTGCTGGTGTACTCGATCAGACGATCATTCTGTGAGTCCACCATGTCAAACGCGAAGGTTTCGCGCACAACAGCCGGGTTGCCCAGGATCTTCAGGTTTTGCAACGCAAACGCTTCAGAACTTCCGTCTGACTTGCCTTCAACGCTGATGGTCAGTTCAGAGCCAGTGCCTTCCAGATCAGACACGAGGGTCTGCAGCTGGTTGGTCAGCACAATGCCTGCGTCTGCATCAGTGAGCGGATCATCCAGATCAACAGTCTTTCCGCTGGCAAGGGTGTAGGTCTGTGCACCGTCATTGTCAGAGGTGAAGGAGTACAGAACCTGCTCTTCGCCACCATCAATGGAATAGCGGATCACAAAGGTGTCTGTGCCTTCAAAGTCACCCATTGCACCAAGATCAAGGGAAAGACCCAGATCTTTGTAGCCTGCAATATCGAACGTCCAGGACGCTGTCAGTTCGCCATCATTGTCATTGTTGATGCTGTCGGTTACGCCGAAGAACTCACCAGAGTTGGTGGCTTCATCGATGATACCCAGAACGTCATTCTCAAAGCCGCCATTGGTGGAATCGACCAGTGAGAACGGCGCGCTGTCTGCAGTGAACTTGCCGAAGCCATCAGCAACGCTGGAGAAATCAGGCGCAGTGTTGGTGAAGCTCACCAGGCCCTGATTTTGAGAGTCGACCATGTCGAACGCGATTACATCACGCACAACTTCGTTTTCGTCTTCAACAGTGACGGAAACACTTTGAGTGTCAGAACCGCCGTCAGCATCGGTGACAGTGACTTCAACCTGATAAACGTTGTCGCCATCAGCATCTGCTGGTGCTTCAAAGTCTGGTGCTGTCTTGAAGCTCAGCTGACCGGTTTCAGCGTCGATTTCAAACAGCTCTGCATCAGTACCGGAAACAGCATAGGACAGGTCTGTGTTGTCTACGTCGGTTGCAGATGCTGTTGCCACCTCAGTGGTGTTTTCTGCAACGGAAACGTCAGAAGCGACAGATAGAACCGGAGCCTGATTGGAACCAGTCACAGTAACAGTGACTGTGACGTCTTTGGTGCTGCCATTGCCGTCGGTGACTGTGTAAGTAAAGGTATCTTCTGCAGTCTCGCCTTCACGCAGACTGTCAAACACACTGCCTGGGTTGTAGGAGACCTGACCGTTCTCAAGAGAGACGGTTGCGCCAGATGCGCTGCTTGCGGAAACTTCAGTGATTGTCAGCGTATCGCCGTCATAATCCTTGTCGTTTTCCAGCAGAGTGGCAGTCTCAATCACAAGACCCTCGTCGCCGGATGCAACAGCATCTTCACCAGCGCGGATCTCGTTGTTGCGACCATCCAGATAGTAAGTGTAGTCATCAGCTGCGAAGTGAACTGCCTCGACATTCATCAAGGTGTCTTTTTCAGAGCCGTCATTTGCAATGACTTTGGTCTTTGGATTCCACCAGCCACCACGCTGTTGGAATGAATAGTCATCGATTGAGCCTTCATAAACGGCTGTATCGAAACCACGGCCACCATTGATGCTGTCATTGCCTGCACCACCATGGATGACATCGTCGCCACCAGCTGCGCTGATGCGATCGTTGCCTTCACCAGCAAAGATAAGGTCATTGCCCTTACCTGCCCGGATCCAGTCATTTCCAGCATATGTGGAAATGGTATCGTTACCGTTGAAACCCCAGACCCAATCAATACCGTCGGTACCCGTGATGACGTCATCCCACCACGTGCCAAAGTTTACGCTGATCGAGTAGAAGTTAAATCGAGGAAAGAAATTGAACATGTATCAACCCCGTTACAGTTCATCTTATCCGAGTCCGTCACTCCCCTCCCAGTTTTGAGCCGGGAGCCAAGACGAACGATTATTTTTTGCTAGATGCCCGAAAGATTTTCTGGAGCATGCATCGACAGTTTTCTCGATGTGGAGGGTGACGTAAAGGACGTATTGATCAATTTTTCACTTTTCGCATATTATTTCGAATAATATTTTCTTTTGTGAAATTTTTTTCAACTTCGCGTTGCATATCAATGTCAAGGCGACAGGAAGTTACCCAGTGCTGTGCATAACTCGGGATGCTTTTAAACACAGTTTGGCTCCTGCGCGACTCATATTTCACAAAGACGCACTGCGAATCCATAGATACAATTAAAATTTAATTATCAAAATCACGATTTTTGCGGGTTCATGGCGAGGGGCAGGCGCCTGCTTGAGCAAAATCACACCAATTCTATATTTTATCTCATTTAGAGTATGATTTTCTAACTTGACTTATCTTTGTAGTATGTAGTTTCTTATATTCAATCTTTTCAGCAAACTAAGCGAACTTAGAGTGTGTTCGCCATAACAAGAATCTGATGAGACGGAATAAAGGGACGAGGCAAGCATGTGTAATTTGATCGATAAAATCAGAAAATCAGTGATCGGTGAGGACGCAGCCATCGCCACGGTATTTGGTCGTAAGCCATTGGTTTATGCGGATTACACAGCCTCAGGTCGTTCGCTGAGCATGATTGAGGATTACATCCGCGATCACGTTCTGCCTTACTATGCCAACACCCATACAGAGACCTCCTACACAGGCGCTCAAACCACCGCACTGCGCGAGCAGGCCCGTCAGCAGATCCGTTCGTCAGTTAACGCCACCGACGATCATTCCGTGATCTTTTGCGGTTCTGGTGCAACCTCCGCGATCCATAAACTGATCGATATTCTCAACCTGAAACTGCCTGCAGACCTGAGCGCACGCTACAAGTTTGAGCAGCAGATCCCCGAGAAAGAACGCCCCGTCGTTTTCATCGGCCCTTACGAGCATCACTCCAACGAACTGCCATGGCGCGAGAGCATCGCAGACGTGGTTTCCATTCCCCTTTGCGAAGGCGGTCAGGTTTGTCTGGATGATCTTGAGAAACAACTGATCAAATACGCAGATCGCCCCCTCAAGATTGGCAGCTTCTCGGCGGCCTCAAATGTCACCGGCGTCAAAACCGACGTCGACACCGTCGCCCGCCTGCTTCACAAGCACGGCGCACTCTCCTTTTGGGACTACGCCGCTGCGGCTCCATATGTGGGCATCGATATGGCTGGTGCTCAGGATGAGCAAGGTGACAGCACCAAAGACGCTATCTTCCTGTCACCACACAAATTTGTTGGCGGACCGGGCACACCGGGCGTATTGATCGTCAACAATGCCATTCTTCAAAATCGTGTGCCAGCGATGCCGGGTGGCGGCACCGTCATGTATGTAACGCCAGAAGATCACCGCTACGTGGCAAACGCAGAGCGCCGCGAAGAAGGCGGCACACCAGCGATCATTGAATCCGTGCGAGCAGGGCTGGTGTTCAAGCTTCAGCAAGCCGTCGGTACTGATGAGATTGAACGCCGGGAAGAGAGCTTTGTCTCCCGAGCCGTAGCCCGCTGGTCAAAATGCGAGAACATCGAGATCCTTGGCAACACCGAAGCGCCGCGTCTGTCTATCACTTCGCTGAAGATCACTCACAAAGGCAAAGACCTGCACTACAGCTTTGTTGTAGCGCTACTCAACGATCTGTTCGGCATTCAGGCCCGCGGTGGCTGCTCCTGCGCTGGCCCATACGGCCACGCATTGCTTGGCATGGACATGCACTACAGCAAGGCATTGGAAGAGCAGCTGGTAGAAGGCCACATGATCCTGCGTCCGGGCTGGATCCGCCTCAACTTCAACTACTTCATTGATGAAGAAACCTTCGAGTATCTGGTCCGCGCCATTGAGTTGGTCGCAGAGCACGGCTGGAAGCTGCTGCCATTTTACCGCTTCGACCAAAACGGTGCTGTCTGGCGCTACCAAAACCACAAAACAGAACTGGCCGCCTCGCTCGAAACACTCGATTTCAACGCGCTGCCAGAAGCCACAGTAAAATCAGATCGCCCGTCTCTGGCGGAGACCATGAAAGCAGCTGAAGCAGAGCTCCTACGCAACCACTGCACCGAAGAACGCTACAACGTCATTCAACCACAAAAAGTGGAAGATCTCCGCTGGTTCGTCCGCCCACAAGACGTCGCCGTCGCATAAGAGTAAGCCGTGGCGGCGGAGATAACTCGTCGCCGGTTACCTCTCACAAATACTTCACCCAGTCTTCGTAGCGGCGGTCTACATTTGGGGTGCTCATGGCCCTGGTCCAGGCAATGCCGGCGGAGTTTCGGGCTTCAGATGGGGTCATGGAGAAGCGTTTTTTGAAAGCACGGCTGAAGGTGCTCTCATAGGTAAAACCGAAGGAAAACGCGATTTCTGAGTTTGAGCGGTGGGTATTACTGTTGCTTATGAGCGCTATCATTGCGCCTTTGAGACGTTGCTCCAGAATGAAGCTTTTCACACCGCCGTGATTGCGGAACATCTCATAAAGCTTTGACCGCGAGATACCTGCTTTTATAGCCACAGTTTCTGGTGACAGATCCGGGTTCGACAGGTGCTCACTGATTGTTCGTTTTGCCAGCATAATCTGTGCGGCATGGCTGTTTGTTTCGACCAGAACCACACCTTCAGACGTGCTGTTCAAACAGGCCGTAACGAGTGAAATCGTTGCCGGGTTAATATCTGCTGCTTGTGAGAAGCTCAGTTGACCCGACAACTCTTTCAACGTTTTAATATGACTATAAAGAAGCTGAACCATGGGCTGCGCGGCAGGCAATCTCCGCATATGCTGCCCATCTGGATAAACCAGCTTAGGTTCGAGCAACTCCCTGGGAATAATCAGGGATAGGTTTGAAAATGTATTGGTCCAGGATTTTGATGTCCTGGCTAAATCAAAAATGATGAGGCCATCCTGTGCGACAGAATGTTGTGCACCGTCATGCTCGAAAATCATGTCTCCTGTTTCAAACAGTTGGATCATGAAGTGGTCCATCCCATCTTTTGCGATAGTCAGCTCACTCCTTTCCCAAAACTGCTTTCTGCTTTTTGTCCGGGCCAGAATAATTTGCCCGAACATATGCGCATCTACTTCTGCAGTGAATTCATCAGACCTGACGGCATGGTCTGCTTCCACCTGAAACATGAAGGAGATACTTTCCTTCCAGAGAGGGAAGCGCTCATCTGGCGCAACGCCATCAACGGAAAACACAGCCTGAGGAATAGGCTGAGAAATCTCCGCTCTTGGCGCTCCGTCAATGAGATCCACCTCACTCAAAATATGTCCTCGTAAAATCAACTCAATTTATACGTGCTTTTACTAAAACCTTATAGCAATTATATACATCTCCAAGAGCCCCTCGAACAATGACGTGGCGTCCAGATCATTGTGCATTTTGTTTGGAACCGCCTGAAAACTGAGTTTTTTCCTGAGAATCTTGCATTGATGCATGAAGCGAGCACAATGAGCGGGGAAGACGCAGGCATTAGTTTCCGGCCCAATGGCTCTCATTCAGGTGAACGTAATGTGATTAAACTGGGAACGGAGCTGTCTTGTATTCCCCTTTCCAAACTCACACCTAAAGAAGTGCTCACTGCACATATCTCGATCTGTGCGTTTCCCCATCGAGCTTCTTAAGGATCTCCCAATGGCCCTGGATACTTCTGTTCCTCCTGCCTCCTCGTTCGTAACCGTATTGCCCACGCTGCTGCTGGCCGGTGTCATTGGCGAAACCGCCTTTGAAGCTTATGCCTGGTTTGTCTCACCGCTTCTGTTTGGGCCGGTTCTGGAACCTGCATATCTCGTTACAGCACTGGCGAACAAGTTATTCGGGCTCTCCATTCCATATGGTCTCGCCTTCCTAATCCACTTTTCCGTTGGCGCAATTGTCTTTCCGCTTGCTGTGCTTGCAGTGCATCAAGTGACCAGACTTCGGTTTTGGATTTCTGGCGTGGTTGCTGGTGTACTCCTCTGGTACATCGCGCAAGGTATGCTCGCGCCCTTTATTGGCAGAAGCTTCATGATGGACTTTGGCGCTTATACGCAGTCCTCATTCCTCGGACATGTGGGCATGGCCGTTGTGATGGCTTTGGTTTTCATGAAAGTGTCTGAAGGCCGCAAAAACCATCGCTAACACCAAGACTTGGAGAGAGTGCAAGGCACCCTCTCCTTCTGCTCCACCTAAACCGCGGCGGAGTACGTCAGCCGGATGACCAACTGCTGCGTATCCTCATTAAAGTCTTCATGCATTTCCTCAAAGCCGTAGCGAGCATAAAAGCCACGCCCGATGGGATTGTGCTTGAAGACTTCCAGTTCAACACTGTCATGAAGCGATGTCGCCTTGTCCATCAAAGCCTTCCCGAGCTTGCGCCCGTGAAAATCTGGATGCACAAACAGTCCGCCCACTTCATTGCCAAATAATGAAATAAACCCGACGACAGCGCCGTTCATTTCAGCAACCCATGTCTCTGCATTGGGCAGATACATGTTTCGGATGTTGTCGGTTTCATGAGCTAAAAAGCTGTCGCTCAGAAAAGGGTGAGCGAGTTTGCTGGCCTCAAGCCAGACGTCAACAATGGACTCGGTGTCGCGAGTTTCAAATTTGCGGATCATTTCTATGTCCTGAAGAGTGCCGTTAATCGGCGCTTGATGTTCGGAAAATGAAGGCATGCGGAACCAGCCGTGCAAATGGCACGGTCTTAAGGTTGAAAGCATGCATAGGGGTTCTTCGTTTGAACCCTCAGATCCGGGACATCAAATCTCCTCTGAAACACATTAGGAATACGCACCCTAAACCTCAGGGGCGCAATGTCAAGGCAACTCAGATTTCCAAGTTCGATGTGCTGCTAAGGGTGCAAATATCTGCGCCTTATCATTTCATGATTTCCGAAAAATATTAGCCGGCTTCGGGACTTGATGGTGAAGACGCAACCGTTGCCCGTATCCCATTCCGGACGCGTCTTCGCCACCGAACAGGCTCGTTTCACCGTCAACAACGGGTAAAAAACATTCCAAAGGACAGTTTTAAACATATTATTGAGCCAAAAAGGCAAGTTTATTCGCTCAGTGAACTGAGTGAAAACCTTCCCTATAGTGGACCCTAATCCTCTGAGTTCTCTACTTCCTTGATTTTCGTTAGGTCCTTTTTGCTTTCAAAAGGACAACTGCAAGGTGCCAATTGCGCAAAAACACTTGCGTTAGATCAACGTCCTTCATCTACGCAACAGTACGATTGGGTTGATCGTGGGAGAGGTCTGTAAAAATGTCTACTACAATAGTTAGCAGTGAAGTGGAGAAGCTCGCTGAAATTCCCTTGCTTAAACGGTTGAGTACCGAGGCAAGAGAACAGCTGCTTCGGGGTGCCACCAAAAAATCTGTCTCGCGCGGTGAGATGATTTTTTTTCAGGACGATAAGGCAGACGCGTTCTTTATCGTGCTGGAAGGATGGGTCAAAGTTTTTCGCGCGACAAGCAGCGGTGATGAAGCCGTTGTAGGAGTTTTCACCCGTGGGCAAACCTTCGCTGAAGGTGCTGCCTTTACAAACTCAAATTATCCAGCCTCTGGTGAAGCGGTTACGGATAGTGTGGTGCTCTGCATTCCAGTGGCCCACCTGGCCAACTCAATTGCAGCAGATCCAAACATCGCACTTGCAATGATGTCCTCTTTGTCCATGCACCTGCATCAACTTGTGTTGCAGATTGAAGGACTGAAGACGCATACCGGTGCACAACGTGTTGCCGAATTCTTGCTGAACCTGAGCACAGAACCTGCTGGTTCCTGCACATTGGTGTTGCCCTACGACAAAGCACTCATCGCGGGTCGTCTGGGCATGAAACCGGAAAGCCTGTCTCGCGCGTTCCAGAAGCTGAAAAGCTATGGCGTCGAGGTCAAACAGAACCGGGCAATCATTTCCAACGTTCAGGTTCTGCGCACATTGGTAGAGCAGGAACGCACAGTGGTTATGCATTCAAGCCACGGCTAAGATGTTGCGCTAAAATGATTTTATTCGCTTGTCCGCGCCTGGGTTTTCATCCCTCATAGGCTTGTTTGATGAACTCGCCAAGATGTTGTAGTTCCTCTCCCCGTGGTGAGCTTTTTCGCCATACAAGCGCTATTTCTCTTGGCAGTGCCTTATCTACATCGATGAGGCACACATCATAATTATCCGTCAGTCCTGCAGTAATCGCGACGTCTGGCAGAAGTGTAGTTCCCAGCCCTTCTGCCACCATACCCACCAAAGTGGAGAGGCTAGTCGCCTCAAATGAGCTGTCTTGGACTGGGCCGTCGGGCAAAAATGCAGACAGGGCATGCTGTTGTAAACAATGCCCTTTTTCCAGCAACATCATCTTGGTATCTGTCAGGTCCAGACCTTCTACATGTTGCCGGTTTGCAAGCGGATGTTGAGGTGTGACAGCCAGTTTGTATCCATCTTCAAACAATGGAAACTGAACAAGGTCGCCAATCTCAAATGGGAGTGCCAGCAAAACGGCATCCAGATGTCCGCTCTGTAATGCAGCCAACAGGTCATGAGTGATGCCCTCTTTGATAAAGAGGCGAAGTTCCGGAAACTTCTTCCGAAGCTGCGGCATTATCCCAGGAAGCAGATAAGGTCCAACTGTAGAAATCACACCCAGTTTCATATCTCCAGACAGGAACTTAGAGTTTGCCGCAGCAAAATCTACAAAGGCTTTTGTATCGAGCAGGATGTGACGTGCGCGATCAGCCAGTGAGTTGCCCAGAGGTGTAATTGTGACAGAACGCTTGGTTCGTTCCGCCAGATGAACACCAAGATTCTGTTCCAGCTCTTTGAGCGCTGTACTTAGAGCCGACTGGCTCACATTACATTTTTCTGCTGCCCTGCCAAAATGTTGCTCTTCAACAAGGGCCACCAGAAATTCCAGCTGGCGAAGGCTTGGTAGATGACTCATATGTTTTATAGATCACTATATTATTATTAATCAATTTCACTAATTAATATAGATCGATATTGTGCATTTATCAAATCAATTGAGCCCGAGGAAAATAAATGTCAGAAGAAACTATCATCACATTGCCGCAGCTGAACACACCAGCACCAGATTTTACTGCTCCGACGACTGATGGCACCAAATCATTGAGTGATTACAAAGGTCAATGGCTGGTTCTCTTTTCACATCCAGCTGATTTTACGCCTGTCTGCACAACTGAATTCATTGCTTTTGCGAATGCAGCAGAAGATTTTGGCAAGCTCAATACAGCATTGCTTGGCCTGTCTATCGACAGTCACTACTCACACATCGCGTGGATGCGAAACATCGAGGAAAAGTTTGGCGTTCACATACCTTTCCCGATCATTGCAGACCTCTCAATGGAAGTCGCCAAAGCCTACGGCATGATCCAGCCTGGAGCCTCAGACACTTCTGCTGTTCGCGCAACTTTCATTATTGATCCTGAAGGAATTCTGCGGGCGATGGTTTACTACCCAATGACCAACGGGCGTTCAGTTGATGAGTTCCTACGCTTGATCAAAGCCTTGCAAACATCTACCGAACACGGTGTTGCGACTCCAGAAAACTGGCAGCCTGGTGACAAAGTAATCGTGCCACCGCCAGCAACAGCGGATCTGGCTGAAACACGTAGATCAGCTGGTTATGAATACGTAGACTGGTACTTCTCTAAGAAAGATGTGCCTGCTTAATACGAAACCTGAGACGGAGTTCAGGCGATTAAAGTGCCTGAACATCTCACTCAAAAATCAGAGTTATCTCAGAGCAGCCCTTGTAGGCTGTGTGGGCAAATCTCGTAGCACTGAAACTCTTTGGTTGGCGAAGCCACGAGTTAAGCCAATTTCTTGCAGATAGCGGACCAGGTGCTGCGCAAGAGCATGCTCACAGCCAATTACCGGTGCAAGTTTACATCCCGCAGAAGCGCTCTCCATAATTTTGGAGATATCTTCCTGACCGTGTAGGCCTCCACTGGCAAATAGCGGAACAACGATTGCATCTGCGGAAAGCGTCAGGACAGCCTTTTCGACGAAGGGTTCCTCGGAGAGGAATGCCACGCGAAGTTGCTTGTAACCGTAACGATTTTCCAGATGCTCTTTGAGTTGAAGCGCGCAAAGCCGTGATTCCGGTCCGACTGTCGAGCCATGGGCAACGATTAGCACTTCCCGGTCGAGTTCAGGCTTTAACAACGTGCTTTTGCTGTTTGGTGCCAGAGTACTTTGAATACTCTGTGAAGCCAGATCAGGTAGAAAGGCCAATACACCAAGCGGGGGTAACAGCTTGATATACTGCCCGTCTCGGTTCAGATTTTGCCATGCACCTTCTTTCTGTTGTTGCAGGTTTGGGTCCAGCCCCAAGCGGCGAGGCAGGACTGTTTTGCAGAAGTAGCCGTTACTTAAGAGGAGAGGAAGCACAAGCACGCGCTCGTGCGGGAGGCTTTCGACTACTTCCTGTAGGGGCGGGGTTCCTTTCATCACCCCACTCACCACATCCAGTTCAGGCAGTAAGAGCGCCAGAGCATTTTTCAGGCGAACATGGCCTGGTGTGTTGTCGGCGCCCTTGCCACCCAGATCTCCATGAGCAGCAAGAACAAGTGCCAGATCACTAGTGGCTCGTACCAGCGGAGAAGGTGATCTTGTTCCAGACATTGTACTTTCCAGATGGCTTACTCATTGGAATGCGCTTCACTTCTTCAAGCGTTTTCGCATCGTAAATGATGATCATGCCGTCATTTTCCCAGATAGAGAGAATGGCGTGGCTACCATCACGGTCAAACTCGATATGAGCAGCGGTTTTACCCGGGAGCGGTTTCAGCGTCTTTACGATCTCAAGTGTTTCTTTATCGATCACGTACATCTGGTCTTTGTTTGGACCAAAGAACACGTCCGCCCAAGCGTACTTGGAGTTTTCGTGAGATCGCATGAAGAAGCCCGGACCCGCCGTATCAAGTGTCTTCAATACGGACCAGTTGGACATGTCGATCACAGAAATCTTGCTCTCGCTCAGATGCGGCGTCACCATCACTGGTTTCCCCTGCCACTCCCAGCTGATGCCGGAGCCTAGATGCGGGAAGCCGGGCAGATCGATTTTGGCAATGGTCGCGCCTTCATCCATGTCCACCACAACACCGCTCTTACCGTCACGAGACGATCCCATCAGATGCTTGTAGGACTGATCGAAGAAGAAATCGTCCATCGGCGCATCAACCTGAATACGGCGCAGGGCGAACAAACCTTCAGATGTTGGTTTTGCACCATCCTTGCCGTAGTTCTCGGCATCGACATAGGCATCAAACTCAGGCTCTGCCTTTGGATTGGTCGCCACTTCCCAGACTTCAGGCACATCCTTCATGGCAACAACGAAGCTGTCACGTTCAGGCGCTTGATAAACAGCAGAAACACGAGTGGTTTCGCCGCCCAAAGACTCTGCATCAAAGATCTTCTCAACGGTGAGATCCTCAGCAGACAACATCACCAGAGAATGTGGCAGGTAGTTTGCCAGTGCAATGTGCTTGCCATCGCGGGAAAGCGCGATGTTACGGGCATTGATACCGCCGCGCACTTCGCCAACCACTTTCAGCGCCCACATATCGTACTTGGTGATCCAGCCATCACGGGACATGAAGAACACGTAGTGTCCGTCCGGTGTAAACTTAGGGCCGCCATGCAGTGCAAACTGGGTTTTGAAGCGGGTGAGCGGTTCAAACGTATCGCCATCCATGACGGTGGCGTAGTGATCCCCAGTCTCCACGACCACAAACAGGTTCAGTGGATCGGATTCATAGACCGGCTTTTCAACGGGCTTGTAGTCCTCGTTGAACACGCGGGTCGCGTTGATTTCCTCTTCACCCCACACCGGCATTGCGCCCAATGGGGTCTTTACCAGATTCACCAGATCAGCGACTTGTTGATCGTTGAGCTGATCCCCGAAGGCTGGCATTTGTGTGTGGACACGACCATCCTTGATGGTCGATGTCGCAGCACTTACGCGCAGACGCTTCAGGCTTTCCGGGATGAGCGCAGGGCCAATGCCGCCTAAGCGGTCACCACCATGACACTCCGCACAAAGCTCCTGATAGGTGCCTTTTGTGGCGTCAGAGACTGGATAAAGCTCAAGCTTTTTACCGCGTGCTTCCGCAGCGCCTGCCAACATGCAGGTTGCCAGCAAAACTCCGGCGAGTTTAGGCATAAACGTGTTTGGCTTCATGACGAGCTCCCCGGAATGGTGTTGTTTCAACGCGCTGGTGGTTTGCATCCCCAAGGCCGATCTCTTCATCCGTCAGGTAACAGGATGGATCTTCCGCCCAAGGGTCGCCCGTCAGCTGCAGCGCGCGCACACGCGTGTTGCCGTTACAGATGTTGAAGTATTGGCAAGATCCGCAGCGGCCTTTGATCTGGCGCGGGGTCTGCTTCAAACCAGCCATGACCGGATCGGACACATCCTGCCAAATCTCGGAGAACTTGCGCTCTTTTACGTTTCCGATTGTGTAGTGCCACCAGAAGCTGTCCGGATGCACTTTGCCGGTGTTATCGATGTTGCCGATGTTCACACCAGAGGCATTGCCACCCCAGCGCTCCAGCATATCTTCCAGATACCCAGCTTTTTCCGGCATGTTCTCACGCACCCACTGCAACAGGTAGATGCCATCCGCATCGTTGTTGCCGGTCACGTATTCGTTGGACTTGCCAGCCAGCACATCTTCCCACGCCTTTTCAATCAGGTGGGTCATGGCTTTACGGGTCACGTTCAGGTGCGCATCTTCACCACGGTTTTTGTTGCCGCGTCCTGCGTAGACAAGGTGAGACAGGTAGATCTTGTCTACTTTCTCGCGGGCGCACAGGTCCAGATAGTCATCCAGCGTATCGGCATTTTCTTCTGTCAGTGTAAAGCGCAGGCCAACTTTCACGTTTTCCTCGCGCAGGTAACGCACTGCTTGCAAGGACAGGTCAAACGCACCATCCATGCCGCGGAAGTCATCATGCACCTTGCCGATGCCATCCAGTGAGATGCCAACATAGTCGTAACCGATCTCACCAATCTTACGCGCCATATCTTTGTCGATAAGCGTGCCGTTGGTGGACAGGGCGGTATAGAAGCCAAGCTGTTTGGCATGGGCCGACAGCTCCAGCATATCCGGACGCATCAGCGGCTCACCACCAGAGAAGATGATAACCGGGACGCGGAAGCCCTTCAGGTCATCAATAACCTCATAGGCCTGCTTGGTTGAAAGCTCGCCGGGAAAATCTACATCGCCTGAGGTTGTATAACAATGCTTGCACTTCAAATTACAACGGCGGATCAAGTTCCAGATAACAACCGGACCAGCAGGTTTACGCGCTGGTGGAAGTGGATACGGATCCGCTAGAGCTTTGAGATAATGGGTCAGACGAAACACGCGGGCTCTCCCCTCTGCGACGAAGTCTAAGTCCTGTTTTTTTCAGGGTTTTTGTCGAAAACAGGACATCATTTCCATTGCATGATGTCCCTATGAGCGCCTCTATTTCCTTGACTAAAGTCAGACACTCTTCGCGAGTCTTTCCATGCACCATGGCAAAGACATTATACGGCCATGTAGGTAGCCATCTTGGGCGTTGATAGCAGTGGGACACAAAGTCCAGAGAACCCATCATTTGTCCAATGCGCTCAACGTCCTCATCAACGATATTCCAGACGGACATGCCGTTGGCACGCATGCCAAGGGCGCGATGATTTGGCACAGCCGCAATACGACGAATTGCACCGTTTTCTTTCATGGAAGCGACTCGCTCCAGCACCAGTTCTTCGCTCACGCCAAGCTGATAGGCAATCTGCGCGTAGGGCTCGGAGACAAGCGGCAAACCTTCTTGCAGCGCAGCCACCAGAGCACGGTCAAATTCGGAGAATTCTTCGATACTATGCGTGCTCATACTGGAACCTTAAACTCAATGAAAAACTCGCGCTCTTTCGGGAATAGCCGGACTGGGATTCCGGTCAGCTCTTCAATGCGTTTCCCACAACTCTCAATTTCGTCAGGGGTTTCCGTGGCAAGCACGAACCACATATTCAGCTCGTGATCACGGGCATAGTTGTGCGCCACCTCTTCCAACGAGTTCACCTGTTCAGTCACCTCGTCATAGCGCTCTTCCGGCACAGCCATAGCGCACAAGCAAAAGGCCCCGCCCATTTGAGCGATGTCGAACATAGGCCCGAAGCGGGTGAGGATGCGCGCTTTTAACAGCCATTGCAGGCGTTCAAGCAGCAAGTCTTCCGCAATGCCCAGTTCCTCTGCAACCGCTGCATACGGCTTGGAGACAACCGGCAAACCATCCTGCAAGCGGTTGATCAGCTTGCGGTCCAGATCATCCAGATGCACCTTGGCAGGTTCATTCAGGTGGGTAATATCTGTGCTCATGCACTTACTCCAACACTGCGAGACAGACGGGCACCACGCTGCTTGAAGCACTTGGTGGAGAACAGCACGTCGCTGCTCATCACGTGCTGCGTGGCCGTGGTGGAAAGCCGGTTGATGACCTCCAGCGCCTCTTCACGGCTGTTTGCGTGGGTCATGGTGTACAGGTTGTACGGCCAAAGCGGCATCTCTCTGTTGCGCTGGTAGCAAAGGCTCACCATCGGGTCAGCAGAGAATATGGCGCCAACGTCATCAATATGCTCATCACGAACATTCCAGACCGTCATCGCATTCGCCTTGTAACCGATGGACCGATGCCGCACGACCACACCAAACCGGCGAATGATGCCAGCATCCTGCAGCACCTTCAGCCGTTCAAGCACGGAGGTCTCAGAGCGCCCCAGCTTCAGCGCAATGCGCAGGAACGGGCGGTCCGAAAGAGGAATGCCATCAGACAGCTTTTCCAGCAGGTTAATGTCACCGGGCTCCAGAACTGACATATCGACCGGCGGGAGTACGGGGGTCTTCTTTTCCAGCCGCTGCTCTGTCAAAGAAAACCCCAGATCCAGGTGGAAAGCCTTTTCCATCCGAAAAGCATGAACCACCAGATTGGTGTTCTGCTCAATACGGGCGAGCGTGGCCTCTAACGTCGCCCGATCCCGTTCAACAACCACAAACCAGATGTTGAGATCATTCTCACGCAGGTAGTTGTGGTTGACCCCCGGTTCATCGTTGATGAGCTGCGCCGCCGTTTCCACAAAGTGTGGAGGCGCTGACACCGCGGCCAGACAACTTGCGCTCACTGTATTTGGAGCCAGTACCGCGCCAATGCGCGAAATGACGCCATTTGCGACCAGCCGTTCGTAACTGCTGATCGCGTCTAAAGCGTCCACCCCGGTTTCCCGGGCTATGAGATTGAATGGCTTAGGGACAAGCGGAAAATTATGCTGCCACTTGTCCACCAATACAAGATCAATATCACTCAGCTGTGCGCTCATATCGCAAACTCCCCAATCGCTCGGGCGGCCAGTGCCGCCCTGGGAAAGCCGGGACCTAAAGCCCCAGCTGGTGTGCACGTGAAGTAAAGAAGATGCCGCTTGGTTTTTCTGCTGGCAGAACCTCTTTCAGGGAGAAATCCGTTGTGTCGTAGACATGAATTTCATTCTTGTCACGAACGGACATCCAGACTTCGTTGCCGCGCGGAGTGAACTCCATATGCAACACGCCCGGTCCCGGCTTCATCGTTTTGATGATCTTGCGTTCCAGAATATCGATCACCTGAATGGTATCGTTGTGTGGAGGCGCAAAGTTCACCCAGATCTGACGACCATCAGGACGCGCCATGGCAAACACCGGCTGACCATGTACCTTCACGCGATCAACTTCAGTGAAGTCACGCTCATCCATGAACAGCACTTCGTGACGACCAATGGCTGGCAGTGCGTACATGCCGTTGGCTTTCGCCCAGCCTTCCAGATGGGGCATCTTGTAGACCGGAAGAGGCTCTTCGCCCTTGCCGTAGCCATCCATGATGCGCTCGACTTTCAGCGGCTCTTTCCAAAGGTCCACATGGGCCAGACCATCTTCACCAAACAGGCCAACGATGTAGTGGCGGCCATCGCCAGTCACGAGCGCATCGTATGGGAAGACACCGATGTCTTCCAGTTTGGTGATCTCAGGCTTCAGGCTCTTGGAATAGTCCAAAATCCATGTTTGCTCGCCATCCCAAAGGGAGAAAGCAAAGCGGCGACCGGGCAGATCCACAAGTCCAATGGTCTTGGACTGATTGCCAACTTCGTCATAAATCGCAGGCACTTCGGAGACCAGCTCCAGAGTTTCCGCGTCAAATACATTCACGCCGCCCGGCTTGTAGTTGGCGACGGCGATCAGCTTGCCATCATCAGAAATAGCGCCGCCGATGGAGTTGCCAGCCTGCATAACACGGCCAACAAGCTTGCCAGTGAGCATATCCACTTTGGACAAGCCACCATCGCGGCCAAACACATAGGCGTAGCGCTCGTCTCGCGAGTAAACAACAGAGGCGTGCGAGAGGTTGCCCAAACCCTCTACCTGAGCCAGCACAGTACGGTCTGTACTTTCGACAATCAGGGCTGTTCCTGTGGCTCGTTCGATAATCAGACCCAGATCGCCCGTGGCGCGCAGGTCTTCAGAACTGGCTGCAGAAGCAAATAAAAGACCCGCACCTAAGGCTGCGGCAGCAAAAAACGTCTTCACTTGAATGCTCCTGTTTTAAGACCTTCCGCAATGAAGGCCGCTTCAGTTTCGGTGAGGAAGCCGCGCCATGGTGGCATTGCCGTTCCCGGCAATCCGCCAAGGATCACTTCCTGAATGACATCAGAGTCCATATGCTCCAGATTTTCTGGAAGGATTGGCCCTCCAAGACCGCCCTCAAGTGTCAGACCGTGGCAGGACCCGCAGTCCTGCTGCACGAAATCTATCAGCTTTTCGCGATCAATGATCTTGAGTGCCTCTTCGTCGGCAAGAGCCCCAAGGGGCGCTCCAGTCAGCAACGGAAGCGCCAGCACCCCAGCCTTCAGAAAAGAACGCAGCGGGTTTTGCGCACTCCGCTCTGTCTTAGCCATTGATAACCTCCAGATGAGGTCTATCGCCCCATTTTGCCTCACTGCCGGAGAAGGACGGCAGCTCCAGAGAGTCTTTCAGACCCACAACATCACCAATCATGAACAGTGTCGGCGCTGGTAGTTTAGCTGCCTTGGCCTGCTCACCAATTGTGGTGAGTGTGCCGAACACTTTCTGCTCTTCCGATGTGGTGCCCTTCGAGATCGCAACAGCAGGCATATCAGCAGGCATGCCGTGCTCTACCAGCTTGGTAGAAATCTCGGCGATGGCGGCAAGGCCCATGTAGATCACGAGGGTGGTGTTAGGGTCCGCAAGGCTGGCCCAATCCAGATCGAGGGGTACATCTTTCTGGCAATGCCCGGTTACGTATCTTAGCCCCGTTGCAAGGCCGCGATGCGTGAGTGGCAGGTTTAGGCTTGAGGCACAGCCTTGCGCAGCTGTGATGCCTGGCACGACTTCATAGTCGACGCCGGCAATGACCAGTTCAGCAGCTTCTTCACTGCCGCGGCCAAAAATAAACGGATCCCCACCTTTAAGGCGCACAACACGCTTACCTTCTTTGGCGAGATCAACGAGTAACTGGTTGATTTCTTCCTGAGGAATAGGATGGCTCTTCGGCTTCTTCCCGACAGGATAAAGAGCTGTCTTAGGCGGAACCAGATCCATAATTTCCTGAGAGACCAGACGATCGTAAACAACGACTTCAGCGTCCTGAATGCGCTTCAGAGCTTTCACTGTCAGGAGATCCGGATCACCCGGTCCTGCGCCAATCAGACTGACCTTACCAATGCCTCTCATAACTCATTCCTCAAATCGAAACTGGCGAAAATAGAGGGGCAATCCGCGCCCCTCTGGTGATCTGGAGTGTTGCCGAACCGATGTCTTTTAAGGTGTTAGAGACATAGAACTTGCCCCAAGGAGCAATCAGGGGTTCGTCTTTGATGGCACCTTCATAATTGAGAGTGTTGTCATCAAATGCTG
Source organism: Pseudovibrio sp. W74 (assembly GCF_001623085.1). NCBI lineage: Bacteria > Pseudomonadati > Pseudomonadota > Alphaproteobacteria > Hyphomicrobiales > Stappiaceae > Pseudovibrio > Pseudovibrio sp. W74. Next base: position 529,630 of record NZ_LMCJ01000021.1, on the reverse strand, counting down.
CTGGCTTCTTACGAGCGCTTACAGCCACGGCGCTGACTGCGCATTTCTGCGCGATACTGGCCAAAAAACGGAGAATTGATTTAAACGACACCATAAACTCCAAAAGAAACGAACCTTACCCGGCATCGTTATGTAAGCTTGCCCTCGAGCTTCTTACATTGACCATCGTCAAGTTATTGTGAGCGCCTCATGAAAGGCTATTATTCGCATATATTTCAATGGGTTGATGTGTGTAGAAATTTCACAGAAATGCAACCTCATGTGGTGATATCCCAGCTAAATTGACATAGGTCACGCGAAGGCAAAAAATACGTAGACTTCCCACAATAAATAATCGTTCTAAATTGGAGAAAGAGATTCTGTTTCAGGCATTTACTTCCCGGCAACGGCAAGTTGGCACCCGATCAGAGCTGCACGGAGTGCGCGTTTAGGGAATAAACGTAAGGTCAGATTGGAACCGACCTTTTTACCTAACGGAACCTTAACCCCGTTGCCAAGCAACGTTTCCACCACTCCCCCATCCTCAGTAGGTTGAAATCAAAACCAACAAGCACTTGAGTGCTGCCGACGTGAGGAACCGCTACATGAGTGAGGCGAAGCCCTTTTCCTTCCTGAGCCCTATCAAAAACCCGCCAGCTTACGTAATGGATCCTGAAAAAAAGCATCTGGAAGTTACTCTGGATGTTGAATACGACACCAACAATGTTTTCAGCTTTGAAAAGCCTCACAACGTCCCAACCTACACCCGTGTCTTCACAAGCGATCTTACCAAAGAGGCTGGAAACACTCTGACCGGCCCAACCATTGAGGTCAGGCCGGGTTCAAAGCTGCAGATTCACACACACAACAAGTTGCCGGAGCAGGACCAGACCGAGCCGGATGACATCAACTTCCCTTACGGGTTCAACAACTACAACATCCATACACACGGCCTGCACGTGACGCCGGAGTCTCCCGGAGACAACGTCTGCATGACCATTCGCCCCGGCGAAGCCTATGACTACGAGTACGACATTCCGGCGGATCACCCTCCAGGGGTCTACTGGTATCACCCGCACAAGCACGGGTCCGTGGCCTTGCAGGTTGGCAGCGGCATGGCTGGTATGATTATCGTGCGTGGCGCGTTTGATGATCAGCTCAAAGAGATGGGTGTGAAGGAATACTGCATGGTGTTCCAGAACATTGCCGTGAACGCTGAGGGCAAGGTGGAGGACCAGAAGCAGGTCGCCAAGTTCCCCAACAGTGAGTACAACATCACGGTCAACAGCCAGTACTGCCCGATCATCAAGGTAAAACCGGGAGAGCTGATCAATCTGCGCCTGTTGAACGCGACCACGCGCTCATCGATCAACTTCGAGTGCCCGTTCTTCGGGCAGATGTTTATCTACGGGTATGACGGCAACCCCACTGACAACTACCGCAGACAAGGGGGCATCAGCCTGGCCCCGGCGAACCGCGCCTCTATCCTGCTGAAAATCAGCGAGGCAGCCACGCCCGGCGCGTTCTATTACGTGCAAAATGACTCGGTCGAATACCAGTTTATTCCGCATTACAAGTACCACAACAACCCGCCACTCTTTGCCATTGAGGTGGAGCGCGGCGAAGAGATCGGCGCAGCGATCTACATGCCGAGCGAAACGGCTGAGCGCACCACTCCACCGCCTTTCCCTGAAAGCCTGCGTGGTGGACTGCTGGAACCAATTGGCCCAGAAGAAGTAACGAACAAACGCACGCTGACCTTCCAGGCGAATACGTTGGACAATCCCGACAAGTACTACCGCGGGGTGAACGTCACCATCGACCACGGCCAGTTTGGCGGCTGTGAGGTGGTCAATCATTGGGTTGAACTGGACGCCGTGGAAGAATGGACGCTGGAGAATGAAAGCGAGTTTCCGCATCCCATCCATATCCATGTGAACCCCATGTATGTCTTTGAGATTCAGGGCGAAGACCCCTTGGATTACACGTTGGAGCTTCCATTCTGGGCAGACACTATTCAGGTTCCACCTCATGGGCACGTGAAATTTCGCATGCGGTTCAAGGACTTCGTCGGCAAGTATCCTTTGCACTGCCACCTGCTCTACCATGAGGACGGCGGCATGATGCAGCACGTAAAAGTCGTCAGAGATCTGAAAGAAAAAGACGACTGGAACAACAACCAATAACGGATTGAGACAACATCGGGTTCACATGACTGAGGTACACGGCATCAGCCCTGACAACGAGCGGAAGCCAAAACGAATGCGCAGCTTTTCTCTGAGCCATTTTCTGCTTACCAACCCCATTGGTTATGGAGTAATGCTCGTACTTCAGCTGGCTGTGGTGGCAATGATCACGCGGCCAGATACCCTTCATGTATTTGAAGTTGCTTTCGTTCTCGCCATATTCTTTGCAGGCATGGTCAGCCTGCAAAACGCAGGTATGCCCAGCTACCTCTTCACGTATTTCTGGAGTGGGTTTGTTTATGGCGGGTTCGGTATGATTTTGGGCCACCAGATCGATTTGTCCATTGATCAGAACCTGGCAATGCAACAGATGAACAGCCTGACACTGGCTGCTGTTTATCTGAACTGGATGACCCTCATCATGGTGGGCGCTTGTATTGTAACCTGCTTTTTCGCGGATCACTGCAAAGGGCATCCGGCTTCAAAAAGCGCAAAAACCTTCATACACGTCTTCGCAATTTCCATGATGATGTTTGGCGTTTACGTAGGCCATGCACTCAACCTGATACTGCATCGGAACACGTTTGACCGGTTCTATCTACAAGTCCTTGCCATGAGCATCTTCTTCACCATCGGCTATTACTGCGCTCTCAAGTGTCATGACTTGCTTCGCGACAGAAAGAAGGCCTGAGTGGCCTTCTTTCCTTTTGCTTACCCAACCTTCTGCGGTGCTGAGTACCGCTTCTCCAGCTGTGCCTGTATCATCTCAAAGACAAAACTCACCGCCCAGTAGATGAGCGCGGCGCTGATCAACATCTCAAAGTGTTTGAACTCGGAGCGCCCAAGCGTCCGTGCCAGATACATGAGTTCCATAATGCCCATGGCAGACACCAGCGAGCTGTCCTTAAGCATAGAGATGAAGTTGTTGCCCGTTGGCGGAATGATGATGCGGATTGCCTGAGGCAAAACCACCTTCCACATGACCTGCCAGGGCTGCAAGCCCAGAGCCGCGGCGGCTTCTGACTGTTGCCGTGGAACCGCCTGTATACCACCTCGGAAAATCTCCGTCATATAAGCCCCGTAACTGAGCGACAAAGCCAGAATACCTGACGGGATTGCATCCAGCGTAATGCCAAGTTGCGGCAAGCCCAGATAAATCAGATAAACCTGCAACAACAACGGCGTACCGCGAAAAAACGAGACGTAGAACGTTGAGGCCGCATAGGCTGGACCTGAGTTGGACAGACGGGCAAGTGCGCCAGCAAATGCCAGCAAGCTGGCGCAAATGATGGACGCAAACGAGACAAAGAGCGTGTAGAACAGCCCCTTGTAAAGCAGGATCGGCAACCGCTCGATAATGAACGGAAACGACAGGTCAAATGAGTAGAAGAACCCCAGAAACAGCGCCAGAAGCTGCGCCCAGTAGATCGGCACTTGCACCTTCATTGGCAATTTGGAGACGAACACTACGTCTGCTGTGATCACGGCAGAAATCGCGAATGCGGCCAGCACGGAAGCGGTATCAGGGGCCACATCAAGGTTCAGAAGGGTCGTCAGGTATTGCCCAACGCTGCTCAGATCAAACGCCATGAGCAACGCTGCCAGTACCGCGAAGAAAACCAGGCGCCGGGAGGGCGCATGGCTAAACAGGTTCACGAGCAGTGTCATAGGACCAACCGCACTAGTGCGTCGTGGATACAAGGTCAGTCCCAAACCACTTTTGGGAAAGCTCAACCAAGGTGCCGTCAGACCGCATTTCCTCAATGATTTCGCCGACTTTCTGAGAGAATTCAGGGTCATCACGAGACGTCACAACGGCCAAAGGCTCAAAGAACACCGCTTCTCCCAGAATACGGATCGGATAGTTCGCCTTGATCGCTTCCAAAATGGTCGGGACCGAAGTGATACCAGCATCCAGACGTTTGCCATCTCCCAAACGCAGGTCATCCAGAACGTTGCTGTCAGCCTCATAGGTGCGAACTTCACCCGGTGTCACGGCGAACTCGATCGCAGGAGAATAAGCAGTGTCCAGCTCCAACTCGTGCTGAAGATAGTACTCGAAGGTTGAACCAGTGCTGGCCCCGATGCGCTTGCCATTCAGCTCCGAAATCGTCTCATAAGACGCGTCTTTATGTACGTAAAACGCAGCCGGTGTGTAATAGTAAACCGCTGGAAAATCGAGCACTTTCGCACGAGCGGGTGTAGGCGTCATAGAGCCAATGGACATCTCCCAGCGTCCGCCCCACTTGCCGGATGTAATGGCCTCCCAAGCCGGGTTCAGAAACTCTGCCTTTGCGCCCATACGTTTGGCAACTTCCTTTGAAACATCAATGTCATAACCTTCAAACACACCATTAGCATTCAGGAATGAAGCTGGCGGATATCCGGAGTTGGTCGCGACACGGATCACCTTGCTCTCCATGACGCGGTCCATCACTTCGCCGGAAAGTGCGGGTTGAGATAAGGCCAGCAAAGACACGCTGACAACCGAGCCAATACTCGCGATTGATTTAATAATATTCATTTACCCCTCCAAATAATAATATTATCCGGGTGATCCTAGGCAACAGAACCAAGGTAAACAAGAGATTCTCATTTATTCATATATGAATACATTTCAGTTTCACTGAGTGAAATCTATAGGACTAATCTATTTATTCTTCTGATTGCCCATTTATTAGATAGTATGTGCGATGACTCATAATAGTCATCGCACATACATCTTCATCTATTGGTATTGAACCGTGCTGCCTTCTGCGATGACATCAAGACCTGCTTCATGCCTCTCCATCGCCTGCACCAATTTCCAGATCGGTTCAAGGAACAGCCCAAACGTGGAGTGATGAATGGGCAGGACACGTTTCGGCTTCAGGCGATCCACCATGTCCACCACATCTGCGGCATCCATGCTGATCTTCCCAAGAGCGCCCGTCACACCCACCCCGCCAACATGCGGCACAAGAACATCAATGGCACCAAAGGCTTGGACTTTGGCCATCACATCATCTACCGGGAGGGTGTCACCGGTCCAGTACATGGTCCTGCGATAATCACCGGCCACAAACTCAAAGAAGTATCCATTACCCGGCCCCAGGATCTTCAGGATCTCCGCATTCTCAGAATGCTCAGCGGGAACTGCCGTGATGGTGATCTGACCAGACTTAGTCGGGAACACCATTTGCTCGCCCCATGGCAGAGCGGTGATATTGGAAAAGCCCTTTTTTACAAACACTTGTTTGTCATGCTCTGTCGTGATCATCGCCATGTCAGAAGCGATTTTCGCCTCTGCTGCTGCATCAAAATGGTCTGGATGGGAATGACTGATCAGTGTTGCGGTTATCGCTCTAAGATCAAACTCGGGTAACACCCCAAATCTTGGCTGCGGTTTGATATTGGGTCCCTTTACAAGGTCAAACATCTCATTCGGGTTCGGCATCACAATCGCCTGCTTCCCAACACCAAAGGCTGGATCCGTGAGGAGCGTCACTCCATCAAAGCTGATGAGCATTGTGGCGCCGCCAAGCCACTGTATCTGCAGTATTTCCTCTGGTGAACCATTCGCTTTTGCATGTGCCAGTGCAGGCAAACCAACAGCAGAAACCAGTGCTGTTGTTCCACTCAAACCAAGAAATTTCCGTCTGTCCATCTTATCACCTATCTCTATATGGAGCATAGGGCTAGCAAACTCTGAGTGGCTGGAGTATTCAGATAATACTGTCATCATTAAACGATATAATTGCATAATGACGAACATCATCCAGTTGCAAACCTTCGTTGACGTCGCTCGCCTGAACTCCTTCACTGAGGCCGCAGAGCATCTGAGTATTCCCCGTTCAACGGTCACAGCTCGCGTGCAAGCGTTGGAGGAACGGCTCGGCGTGCAATTGCTTCACCGCACCACACGGCGGGTTTCTTTGACGCTGGAGGGTGAACGGTTTTTGCAGCAGTGCGAGCCAGCCTTGGATGCGCTTCTACAAGCTGAAAGCGACCTGCTAGAGAAAGACGAACTCTCTGGAAACATTCGCCTTTCCGTCCCAACAGATTATCCGGTAGAAACGTTAGAAGCGCTGCTGAACAGCTTTGGCAAGCTGCATCCCAAGGTCTCGTTTTACGTTGATATGAGCGACAGTCCGGTGGATCTCGTGGCAGATCACTTCGATCTTGCCATCCGCGCGCGGCATCCGGGAGAAGAAACCCTGATCGCGCAGCGCTACACTTATGACCCTGTTGGACTATTCTCTCGCAAACCGCACAAGCTCATCACAGGAGACAACATTGCCTCCTTTGCTCTCCGAGACCCGGGAGGCTTTCTAGCTGAGTTCTCGGTGGGTACAACCTCCACTCATACGATAGAGACCACCAACTTCCGTTTGACCAAACAACTCGCATTATCAACGGATTGCGTTGCTGTGCTGCCAATTTCACTTTGTGAGCATGAGGTAGAACAAGGCCGTTTACATCACCTAAAAACCACGCTGCAGATTCCTGAGGTGCCACTTTACATTGTAACCCCAGCCCGAAAGCACAGACCGAAACGCACACGGGCTTTTATCCAACACATCATAGAGTGCGCAAAAGCCCACCGGTAAGACCAAATGGCTTATGGGCGCAGGCTGAGCAATTCGGTAGTATCCCCGCAGATTTTAGTGACTGATTGCATGGGACGAGAGAGTATGGCGCAGGATACCCTTTTAAAAGAACAGCTTGGTGGCGTTTTGAGAATAACGCTCAACCGCCCAGACAAACTCAATGCCCTGTCACCAGAAATGCGTCAGGACTTGCTCTCCGCGTTGAACGAGGCCCAAACCAGCTCTGAGGTGCGCACGGTTATCCTCACCGGCTCAGGCCGCGCCTTTTGCACCGGGCAGGACCTCAACGACATCCTGCCCGACAGCACTGGCGAAAAGCCGGATTTGGGCGATGTTCTAACACAACATTACAGCCCGATTATTCACGCAATCCGGCAGATGGAAAAGCCGGTTTTGTGCGCTGTGAATGGCGTTGCAACGGGTGCCGGGGCTGGTCTCGCCTTTGCCTGCGACATGGTGTTTGCCGCCAAGAGCGCAAAATTCATACACGCTTTCAGCAAGTTAGGTCTTGTCCCTGGTGCTGGCGCATCCTTTCACTTGCCGCGAATGGTGGGCGAGGTGCGTGCCAAGGGGTTGATGCTGACTGGTATGCCGCTGACTGCGGATCGCGCAGCAGATTGGGGCCTGATCTGGGAAGCGATTGAAGACGACCAACTTCAGGGTGAGGTACTAGATGTTGCAACTAATCTTGCAAAAGGCCCAACATCGGCGTATGCCATGACCAAACACCTCATTCATGCATCAGCTGATAGCACGTTGGAAGACCAGCTTGTGCGGGAAGCGGAGATGCAGCGTCGGGCTGGAAATTCGGAAAACCATGCCGAGGGCCTGAACGCGTTTCTTGAAAAACGCTCACCTGTTTTCAAATAGCGCCTGTATCCTTCTCGTGTGGTTGCGGCGCCTCCCAAAACCATAATTGAGGATATATATGGGCATTATTGCACTTGATCACGTCCAGATGACCATGCCAGCAGGGCAGGAAGACGCGGCCCGAGCTTTCTTCATCGGCTTGCTCGGTTTTACCGAAGTCGAAAAACCTGCATCATTACAAGGCCGTGGCGGCGCTTGGTTCACCGCAGGCAGCGTTAACTTGCATGTTGGCGTGGAAGATCCGTTCACCCCAAACAAGAAAGCCCATCCCGCCTTTTTGTTGGATAGCCTTCAGGAAACGGTTGATCGTCTGGCCGCAACAGGCGCTGTGTTGAAGGACGACAAGCCATTGCCAGGCTATATCCGCAAGTTCACCGAAGACGCGTTTGGCAACCGCATCGAGTTGATGCAGAAGACGACCTGACTGCTGGCGCTGCACGCCAGAATAGAATTCAAATTTCTGCTTTAGACATTGATAAATAAACAGAAAATCTTCGAGTTTTCGAAAACCTCACGATATCCTGTGTGTGTTAGAGGGTGAGTTAATCAAGCAAGCTCACCTCGGCACAGGAGCCTCGGCAGATGACAGTTCTCGGTTTGCAACACATCAACCTTCCCATCGCGCCTGACGGGGATAAGCTCGCCCGCGAGTTTTACGTGGACCTGTTGGGCTTTGAAGAAATTGAGCGGCCTGAGATAGCGCGGCACCAACAAGGTGGTTGGTTTTCAGTAGGTTCTGTCAATCTGCACCTGAGCGTTCAAGACCCGTTTGTGGCCAACAAGGTGGGGCATCCAGCCTTCGTGGTGGATGATATCATGAAACTCACAGAGCACCTGCGGGATGCGGGTTATGAGGTTTCAGAGGACCCGACTTTCATTGGTTTCCTGAGAAGAACCACCCATGACCCCTTCGGCAACCGCGTTGAACTGATGCAACCCGAGGACATGGTGCAGCACAAGCTATAGCTTTTTCAGCTCCTGCAACAACGCGTTGGTGAGGCCGAGCAACTTGCCCTCCGGCAGAATATCCTCGTGGTTCCACGTCACCGCAACCTGCCAGTGTTTCCCGTTCAAGCCTTTGAGATCATAGGTAAAATTAAGCACACCGATCTCGCTTCCAGCTTTGAATGCAATGCGTTGCCAGTCCGTCTTTTCCGCCAGGCCAGGGTTGAACTGCATCGCCTTGTCATCTGCTATTTCGCCGATCACATCGCAGAGTTCTTCCGCGCTTGCATACCATTCCACTCCGCTGAGATATGGGTCCGCCACATCTTCAATCGCGGGCAGTGAACGTTCCTCGATTTTCTCCAGAATTTTCCGGCGCTTAGCAACACCCGCCTGACCATATTTCTCGGCAAGATCACGATCCGCCTTGAGTTGATAAAACTGACGAGATGTCAGGAACGGTGTCCGTTCTTCTCGCGTTTCCAATGGCTTAGTGCCGATGAGGTTGAGAACAACATCAGCAGCGGAATTGTCAGAGGCCGCCATCATGTGCTGTGCAACCACCTGCAGGGTCACCAATCCGCCGCTCATTTTAGCGTAAAGACTGCTAACCGGATGGGATTCCAAGTCTTTTTCCAGTCGAACCTTCTGGTTCCACTTCAGCTCACCGCTTTTCACACGGCGCACCAGTTCCTGCATCACAAACAGCTTGTAAACTGGGCCAATCGCCAAGGGCTGATCTGCATTTTTGCTGAAAAATTCTACACCATCTTTGCGAATGAGAAGGCTGGACGTTCCAACGATCTCTTGCATCAGAGACAGGCACTCATCAAGGTTTTCTACCTGATACAGTGCAGGCTTAATGAATAAGCCTTTGATTTTGCCAGATTTTTCCCGCTCCAACAGGACAACGATCTTAAAGTGCGTTGTTTTGACGAGAAATGCGTTTTTTTGCGTTTTTTTGCTGATTTCTTGCGCTGCTCCGTAAGCGGCAAGTGCATCCTCCAAAGACCGCCTCAGCCCCTGTTCTCCAACCAGAGAAAGGAAGCCGGTCGAGAACATGGAAAGGTCATCGCCATTGCCATTCCAGACCTGAAACAGCAGGTCCATATCAGACGTGTTGCGCAGCGCGATCATCTCCGGCGTGATCCGCTTGGCAGGGGAGAGGTTCTCCAGCGCATCCTTTAGGCTCAGGATTGGATCAAGAAACATCTCTTTCAGGGTGCGCATTTCAAATCGCCTCAGGTCAACCAGCTGGAATCATCTCTCTTCTCTTAAAGTGAGCCTGTGAGATTGGCAAAGCCTGTCTTCCCTCTTCTGCAATAAGCCACAGTTGGGCGAAGTGAGAGGTTGATGCTTAGCCACCTCAGAACAAATCATACCTCGGTCTATAACCAACCAGATCTGCCGGAATAAACCGGGTGCGGAAGCTGTTAGGTTTGGCCCGCATGCCCTTTCGAAGATTCCCGAGCACTCTATGAGGTTGGTATTGTGGAGATCAGTGTCGTTCTTCCGGTTCACAATTGCGGCAAATATCTGCTGCCTGCATTGCAGAGCATAAAGTACCAGAGCTTCCCTCATTTCGAAGTGCTCATGATCAACGATCACTCTTCTGATGGATCGGAAGACGTGTGTGCAGACATCGCCTCTGTTGATGACCGGTTCAAGCTGTTGCATTCCCCCCATTTCGGCATGGCTGGCGCCCTCAACTTTGGCATCTCACAGGCCAGCGGTGTTTACATCGCCCGTATGGATGGTGACGATTTGTGCAGACCAGAACGGTTTGCCAAGCAGATTGAATTCCTTAAAGAAAACCCGGACATTTCGTTTCTCGGCACATTCGCAGATCATATCAACGATCATGACAGGGTCATGGGGGCCTTTGAGTTCCCAGAGGATGATTTCGAGATTAAAGCGCAATTGGATCGCGGCCTGAACACCTTCGTTCACCCCTCCATGATGATGCGACGCCGCGCACTTGTAGACCTTGGAGGCTATCGCGAGATCTTCACGATCTGTCAGGATTATGACCTCTGGTTACGGGCGCAGGACAGGTACTCTTTCGCCAACTTACCAGAGAGGCTTGTTGCCTATCGCGGGTTTCCGGATAAACGTGATCTGACCAACAGGTTCTGGAAGCATTTTTACATCACCCGCCTTGCAGAAATCAGCGTGCAGCAACGCCGCGCCGGGCACCGCGATCCGGTGGACCAGATGGCAGATGAGTTTGATCTGGAAGCCGTTGATGAGCGGTTGGTGCGCGAGCGCCTCATCTCCGCACGACAGGATTATTACTGCAACAAAAAGGCCTTTGTAGATCGCAAATCATTGAACTCAATGGATATCGATCAGGTCAAAGCCTTCCTGCTCAACAATAAGGAAAAGTTCAATAAAAAAGCCCTGGGCCAGGCCTTCGGGCTTCTGTTTGATCAGGCCATGCGGATTGAAGACACTGAAAGCGCTGAGGTTCTTTACAAACTCCAGCGCGAAATCTCAAAGAGCAGGCACCTCAAGTCCCTGCTCTCCAAACCCAACAAACTCGTCAAATACGCCCTACGAAAGCGACTGGAGGAAGAGGCATAGTCTTACTACGCCTCCTCTTTGAGAGTTAGCGCAGTCCCTGGACCTCAGCTCTGGCATAGGAGCCACGGCGAAGCAATGACCATGCCGCTTCATTTCGATCCAAGTAGCGGCTCAGCAACTACTTCTTTTTCTTCTTCGCTGCTGAACTGCCTTTGCTTTTTCTGCCCAATGCAGCTTTTAGCTTTTCGCGCTTAGATTTATGAGCTTTAGGGAAATCCTCTTCCATCTTTCGTTCAGCTGCCTGCATCTGAGAAACTGCCGCACGCGCTTCTTCTAATTTGCCTTCACGGATGAGTTTGCCCAACAAAGTGACATGCTCTTTGAAGCTTTCTCTATTGACTCTAAATTGGTCCCGTTGCTCTTTTGTCTGCAGGTCTTTTTCTCTGGCATTCAGAGCAACAAGTGTTTCACATGCTTTGTAAGCTGCGCTGTCGAGTTCCCATATCTCATCCTTCAGCGCTTTTTCGCGCTTTTGTTCCTCAGTCAGGTGTTCTCCAGCTTCAATTCGACGTTTCTCTTCAGCAGCACGCTCCGCTTCAGCGGCTGCCTGACGTCGTTGCATCTCCGCCAGCTCATCCTCGAAAGTACCCTTCTTCTTTTTGCCAAAAGCAGCTTTCACTTTCTCGCTTCGGGATTTAGGGAACTCTTCTTCCATCTTTTGAACTGCAGCTTTCAGTTCTGGAATAATTTCACGAATTGGCTTGATATCCTGCTGGCCAATGTGTTTGGAAACATCCGCCATAAGCTTTTTCACATCAGCGCTGTTCACAACAAACGCGTTGCGCTGTGGCCGGGTTTTCAGGTTTTCTTCTTTGGCATTCAGGTCAGCCAGTGACTGGCTTGCCATATCGAGAATTTGCTCAAATCCTTCAACTTCTTTCCGGGTCACAGCTGCTTGTTTGAGGCACTCATCAAGGCCGTCGAAATAAACCTCAACCTTCTCCAACTCCGCTTCACCCTTAGCATCTTCATCCTGATAGTAGAAATCAGAGGCCGTCAGGAGACACTCTTTCAGGTTCTTGATTGTGCCTTTGTAAAATTCCTTTTCACCCAGATCCTGGAACAGGCCAGTATTATCTTCATACTTGGTGATGCGAGGATTATAGGCTCTGATACGCTCCAGAAGGTCAGACTTCGCGTTGAGTTCACCCTCAATTGCATCAACACCTTTCAGCTGCTCCATCTGCTCTCTGGCTGCCTGGAAGATGTTGTCCATATCATCCAGATCCTGATCAATGGCACGCAAGGCATTTTCGACCACTTTTGGATCCATATTGCCAAGCTCGATGAGACCGACCTTAAAGGTGTCTGCTTGCTCCTGAGCATCTGCATGAGCGTCTGCGATATCCGCATAGTGGCCTTCAACCTCAGGGTTCTCTCTGGCCCACTTTTCAACCTGCTTCAGTTGGCCAAACCTGTCTCGCACGGCCTGAAGCAACTCATCTCTACGGCCAGAGGCATCAGTTTGAACCCCACCTTCTCCAGCATCCGGCATGCCAAGTAAGGCCCGCATTTTGCCAAGAGCCACTTCGACACCTGCCAGCAGATCGTCGACGCCCTTTTTATCACGATTGGACAGAACAACCTGATCCTGGGTGATCAACGTAAAGGCGTCGTTGTTTGCCTTATAGAATTCTGCAAACTCCTTGGGCTTTTTCTTCAGCTCTTCTTTGCGGGCCGCAAGATTGGCAAACACACTTTTCACGTTCTTGAGACGGAACTTCATATCCGCGCTGGTCCGTTCAATTTCAGCGGCTGCGACATCAAACGCTTCCTGCATATCAGCAATCTGGCTGTTGAACGCGTTCAACGCAGCAACACTTACAGCCGTGCTGTTATCAGCCATGGCCACGTTGAGCGCTTCAAGCGCCTTTGCGGCGAGCGTACGGGCTTGATCGAAGGCTCCAAGATCAACGCTCCAAGCCTGAATCTCAGGCCGACGCTTCACCAGATTCTGCAATTTAGCGGTCGCTTCTTTTGCTTTGATGTTGATACCGGAAATGTCGTTATTGCGGATTTCCTGAGCTTTTGCAAAGAGTTGCTGCATCTGCACCAAATAAGACTTAGCGTGAGAGACATATTGCTGGAGCTGTTCGCAATGCGCTTCTTTGTCTTCTATGTTTGAGGCAGCACAAGTTACACCATCCTCGTAACTCGCGATCGCACCTTTGAAGGCTTCTTCGAAGTCCTTTCCATTCACACGCTGACAAATCGGACGCCAATTAGCATTGCTTGTGTTGATGGCAGTCTTCAGACTTTCCAGATCTCCCCTCAACCGTGCCAGACGGTTCTCAAGCACATCTCCTGCGGTTTCCTTCTCAGCGGAGATGATTTCGTCTGTTTCAGCATCATTATGCCCTTGCGCAGTCAGACTGATTTTCTTCATGCGCATGTGCATGGTTCGGCCGGTTTCAACCAAACTATCAATCTTGGGCAGGGCTTTTTTGACATCTGAATCAAGCCAGAGATCTGTCGCCATTTTATGCCCGCCATCCAGAGCATTTTTCGCGACTTGATAGGCATCTTCAAATTCTGTCACAGACTTCTTGGACCAACCTGTCTTATCCTGTTTGTGCTCTTCTTCCACCTTTTGGTGCAGGGCAAAAATCGCATCCTGTCGTTCAGCAAGTGCGATCTCTTCACCAAACACATCATCAAGGAACTCAACATCCTCCATCGCATGCGCACCCTTGGAAACCAGACCGAATTCCACATCATCTGCAGTGGCTTTCTTCGCAGTCTTGGCATTCTTTGGCGTTTCAAAGCACTTCGGCATGTTGCCGATGGCGGCTTTCATCTGCTCAATGGCTATTTTGGCATCAGCAACGCGATTTTCAGAAATGAGCAGCTTAGCTTCCTGCCCCAGTGTTTCCACCATGGTCTGGTAGCTTAAAAGGTCAGAAAGCTGTTCTTCGTAAGGGATCTTGTTACGCTGTTTGTAATAGGTGCCAGCTTCCTTGAGCAGAGCGGTGACTTCCTGCACGTAGCCGTCCAGCTTGAGAGCCGTTGAAACACCACGATCAAGTGCCTCGCTCATGCCCTTCATGCTGAGCTTTGCATTATCAAGGAAATCATTTGCTACATCGATGTCTTCCCCTTCAGCAGCACGTTCAGCTTCATTCAGGTAATCATCGGTTTTCTGCTCAAAATTATCGAAGATTTTGCGCTGTTCCTTGTCGATGATCAGATGGGCCTTTTCCGTAAGACTTCCAAATTCTACATAGGACTGCGCTACTGCATTCTGAATGCCTTCCGCGGTATCAAGCGATACCTCAAGCGCCTCGGGCACTTCATCTCCATAGGAGGAAACAGTATCGGCCTCAGAAGGATCAATACTGCAAATTTTGAGCATAGCATTCGCCCATGCATCAACCTGACTGGACTGTTTTGGAGTACCAGCAGTTTCATTTGAACCGGAAGGGATATCGGAACCAGCCATAACGGACCTCTTGGCGCACTAAAATAAGTTAATGCGGGATATCACTTACGCCATGAGATTATGTTTCACTATTCCCCCTCTATCGAGCGAATATTTATTAAAAAGAAGACATTGTGAAATTGAAGTATTCTGCTGGACACACAGTTGCGCAGCTCACTCACACAAAAGCACGACATTCAACCTCGCCGACCTACAAGCAGAACGCATTGCCACAAAATCTGGTCTCCCAACTCTCATCAAGCAAACTGCAAGAACTTACCATAAGAACTAACGGAAAAGATGGGGAATTACCCAACAGCAAAAATGCCAGCAACGCTATTAAGCATTCCTGGCATTGTGCTATCTAAAAACCGAACGAATGAACGATGCTTTACATGAATCAAACGGGAGAAAGCACTCCTGTTATCAAAATCGAACTAAACCTAACCGCCGAACTTCAGAGCATTAACAGCCGTCAGGGCACTTTCAGAGATCCCAGCTATAGGGTTGCCAGCAAACAGCTGCACTGTTGGTGCCCCACCCGTTCCAGTTTGAGCATCGTATAGGATCACAAACTTTTTGACGAACTTTTCAACTTCCTCTGGATCCTGAAACTTCTTAATGTCAAATTTCTCATTAATTACAGCTGCTTGGTTGTCAATATCTGTACCGACCATAGACTCAGACATACCTAGTACGGTTCGAACAACCTGATACAATGCGGGCGATCCAAGAATCTCGTAGGCGCTTGTGATGTTACCACCCGTTCTTTGGAAGTTGAGAGCAAGCCTGACACCATCATTTTGCTCACCTTCTTCTTCTTCGAAACTAACCTGGATATACTGTTCAACAATACCTTTAGCTCTTTCCGCCTCGCGCACTTCAAGATTATCTCGATATTTTGCGATTGTATCCTTCAGCTCTGCTGGTTTCTTCAACTCCTCAATATCGATGTTTTCATCAAACCAATCAATTCGCTCACTCTTCGGGCCATTAATGATATCTTCCGGGACATCAAAGGCGACCGTTATAATTTCATACAAAGCGGGATCAGCCAGAATCTGTGTGGAGAAAAGTACATCCCTTGGCATTTTTAGCTGATAATATTTAGCCAATCGATCAACGTCATCAATCTCTTGCCCCGGAGTGTTGGACCAGAGCGCCATTCTCCGATCCAAAGCTTTGCTGTCCCAATCAAATTTTCCTTTGATCGTACCATCTTTGTTAAACGGAAACGCTTCTGCTAGATCTCTGAAGCGCCTATCTTTTAGAGTATTAGCGAGCGCACCGGGATCCTCTGTGCCTTCGACAAGAGCTTTCCGAACCATGCCTTTTGCATAGGACATGTCCTCCAAGCCCATTGTTTTCAACACAAAAGTATAAAGCCGATAGTCGTTGAGCAGATCATCAACTGTCTCGACCTTGCTGAAGTTTTCTTCATAATACTGAACTTCACGGGCAATTATTGGATCCTTAGCTGTTCGATCCTTTGCACCAGGCAAGTCCCGATTGAGCATTGAGAAACGAAGGTTAGTATCCATTGAATTGAACCCGATTACATAAAAACAGTTTGGGATAGTCTGACTCGGTTGTCTTGTCTGAACCTGATGAACTTTGGCGCCGATCTTTTCTACGGACTAGTTTATTTAAGCCATTGTAATGATTGGATTTCAGGCAGCAAACTCGAGCCATGCAGAGTTTGGTCCTGCCCAGTTTCCAGCCTTAAGACTGGTTTACTTAAGCATCTCGTGATGTTGGAATGATTATTGGAGAATCGCCTCATGTAATCTCGCGCCCCTTCTCCCACAAAAAAGACCCCCGCCATCTTTGGCGAGGGTTGTGGGAGTTTTTCTGCCCGAGATGTGCCTCATACCAGGTTGGAGGAGTGTTTGGCTTTGGCTGTTTGTTGTTTTCAAGCACTGCTGGGGGCAGTGCCTGACGTTTTTGTTGGCGTATTCTTTTTACGAGAACCCTAGGTATTCTCCGGGGTTCGGCTAGCTCATTTTTTCTATACGCGCGGGGAGAGCCTGACGGGCGATGCTGCCGACGACGGGGTCGGCGAGCAGGGCCGGGCATTTGCTGGTTGGATCGGTGTAGCCCAGGTCATTGCTGTTGGTGCCGAGGCCCCGCTCAGAATGTCCTTCCACAATGACCTTTCCGATCTTGTGGGTGCGCGCGCCCAGCTCGCGGTGGCCGTAGCCGTGCTCGATGCCGATGGCGCCCCGTGCAATGCCCTGGCGAACCAAAGCCTGCCCGCTGATACGGTTGCTTGGGGAGATGACGGTGATCCAGTCTCCGGTTTTGATGGCAAGCTGGTCCGCATCCACCGTGTTGATGGCGATGGTGTTGGAGAGTTTCAGATCATCCAGATACGGATTGCCTCCGGTGCTGGAAGAGCGCAGCTGGGATTTGGTGCTGACAACGCGGAACGGCCATAGATCTGGCGGGAAAGTTTTGTCCACCTTAGTTCCATCAGCAAAGCTTGGGGCCTGCCATGTGGGGCAGCCAACAAACTTCTCGCCCGTCATAGAGTTTTTCGCCGTACCAACGGTCTCGTTCCAGACCTGAATGCCTTTTTTGTAGGAGCGAGCAAATGTCTCGTCCTTGTATGTTTTCGCTGCATCCTCATAGCGGCCACCTCTGTTGTAAACATAAGCAACACGGCGCCATTCATCTGGCTTTAACGTGCTTTCCAAGTCCGCGCGGATACGATCCACACCGGTGATCGTCATGTCGACGTCATCACTTTCTGGAACAGCTCCCCCGTCAAACGCCACGTTGGCACCGGCACGCATCCAGAAATCCTCAGACCGGTGCAGCGGGTGCAGGTTGCCGTCTGCATCCGGGATGGCTTTGTCGCCAAAGCCCGGCAGATCCATGCGTTTGGCCACGTCGATGAAGAAGTTATCCATGTCCATGTGGCGACCATCTGGTGTTTTGCCGGTCTGACAATCCACCACCGGCCAGCGGGCCGTGGAGACCTTGGTTGGCACACCGCCCCATGCAGACGCCCAGCCCCATGCCTCATAGAACACACGGTCCGGCACGATGTAATCGGCGAAACGTGAAGTTTCGTTGATGAACGGATCAATGGCGATGAACAGCGGCAAGCGCTTGGTGTCTTTGATCTTCTCTTTGACGTCGTTTTCCATGCCCGCAACACCGTAGACCGGGTTGGAGGACCATGTAATGACGGCCTTGGCCTTGTAGGGATACCCCTCCAACACAGAGGTGAGCCATTGCGCGCCCATGGGCTGGGTGAAAGAATGCCAAGGAGCCTGTGCCGGATACGGGTTCTTGCCGTCCGCAACCAGTCGCTTGAACTCACTGGTTTTCTCGTAGGCGAAGCCACCGCGGCCTGCATCCACGCCTTTCACCTTCACCTTGCCGGGGAAGGCCAGCAGGTTGTAGCGTGGGCCTTTCTGCACATCTTTGAAGCGACCGCCACCTGCTGTGGTGCCGCCTTTGGCGTTGAGGTTGCCGACAAGGGCGTTGAGCATGACGATGGCGTAGGCGGTGTAAAAGCCTGCTGCATGCATAGTACCGCCGTGGCAATCGGCAGCTGCCTGTTTGCCAACGCTGGTGAAATCGCGTGCCAGAGAGATGATGCGCTCTTCCGGCACACCGCAATCTGCTGAATATTCAGCAAGCGTTTTGCGCAGTGCCTCCCGGCGCAGCAAGCTCAGGCTGGTGGCTATGGGCACAGTAGAACCATCCAGAAGTCTCACAGTTCCCTGGTGGAACAGTGTGGCAGGGCGGCCCTTTGCAGGAGAAAGCTCTCCCGTTTGCGCATCAAGGCACATAGGTGCTTTTTGAGCATCTTCTTCCAGGTCAGCTGTTACCATTCCTTGCCGCAGGAATGAGCCGCCTTTTGGATGCTCAGGATCATCAATGACCAGATGCGTTGCATTGGACCAACTGGCCTCCCCTGCCGTCTGAGCTGCTGCGCCGGACGGTTGAGCCAGAAACTTGGCGTCATATCGTTCGTTTTCCATGATCCAGCGGATCATGCCCATCACCAGAGCCCCATCGGTGCCCGGCCTGATAGGAACCCATGTGTTGTTCTTGCCAAACGCATGGTTTTGAGAGTTGGTGAGAACAGGGTCCACCACCGCGTACTTAACCCCATCACGCCCACGGGCAGCACCCATCAGCGTGCCCTGCAGCTTGTAGGGGTTGCCTGCATTGCCGGGGGCCGTGCCGATGAACAGCATGTACTTGGCGTGGCGATAGTCCGGCTTCAGGTGTGGCTGCTTCTTCAGGTTGTCCAACATGGCTGCATAGCCAGCCCGCATGGACAGGCCGCAGTAAGAGCGATGCCCCACGAAATTGCGGGTGCCGTAAGCCATTTTAGCGAAGCGGGCAGCCATCATCAAACGACCGTTTTTAAAGACCGGGATCACCACCAGCTGG
The DNA here is from genome assembly GCF_001623085.1 of Pseudovibrio sp. W74. Lineage (NCBI taxonomy): Bacteria > Pseudomonadati > Pseudomonadota > Alphaproteobacteria > Hyphomicrobiales > Stappiaceae > Pseudovibrio > Pseudovibrio sp. W74. The sequence goes on along the minus strand of NZ_LMCJ01000021.1, from coordinate 510,647 downwards.
TTGGCTTTTGGGCCGTATTCCGGGTTTTCCGGATCAAGCGGTGTCTTCAGATCGCGGATGGCACGCAGGCCTTCCACGTGGCCTTCACCAAACAAGTCACCACCCTCAACGGTTTCCTCAATCAGCTGGTCCCAGGAGATTTCCTTCCACTGGCCGCTGCCGCGTTCACCAACGCGTTTCATTGGCTTGAGAATGCGTTCCTTGCTGTTTTGCTTAGCGATGGCAGCATTGCCGCGCCCGCAGGCGGTGGAGCGTCCTGCGAGGCCTTGTTCCCCATAGGCAGACAGGCCGGTGATCGCCTCTTTAATTGGCGTGTCGTATGGAATGTGCGGATTGGTGGAGAGTGGGCTGTATGGGTTGCCGGTGGCGCGCAGAATATCACCAGAGGCTTTGTCGACCCGCACACGGATGCCGCAAACGCTGGTGCAGCCCATGCACATGGTGTAGCCGACCCGTTGATCCGGGTTGAGGATCACCTCTCCAGTTGCTTGATCAACCTTATATTCCGGTGGTAAAGCACCACCGGCAATGCCTTTGGCTTTCGCTGAACCCATTACACCTTGATAGAAGTTTTTGCCCGTTTCAGCAAAGCCCCAGAAGGCAGCGCCAGCTGCGCCAAGAGCGGTTGCACCTTGAAGAACACCACGGCGAGAAATAGTCATAACTGGCTCTCCTTAGGCTTGAGTTTGCTTGCTGGCACGCACGGCCAGCAGGTTGATGAGAAGCGTGACAAAGATCAGGCTGAGGATCAGCAGGCCCGCAGACCCAGCCAATGTGCGCAGAGCGTCCTGAGACAGGGCGGCTTCATGGCCGTAAAATGCGGTCTCGGTTTTGGACATGAGCTGCGCCCCGTTGAAGGTGGACCAGCGGAAAGCCAATGCGCCAAACACGGCCAGCGCTCCACTTACACCGCGCAGCAGCAAGGAGGTCTTTGCACTCACGGCCAGCGCCACCGGCACCACAACACCTGCGATGATGAACGCACCGAACAAGCCAACAGGGGCATAGTCTGCCGCGAGTGTTGAGAGGTTGGTGTCAGTCAGCATCCAGAGGCCAAACGCGACCAGAGTTGCGGCACCTGTCACCACCAGCATGTAGCGGCCTTCACCCTTCTCACCATTGAGGCTATCAATGGTCATGGTGGCACCGGCACCGCTCATCAACGCGGTCAGAATGAGCACAACAGGAAAGCCGAGTGTGTTCCACACCGGACGCGCAGCGACCACGCTCATTTCACCAGCGGTGTACCCTAAAATGCAGAGGGCCAGAGCACCGACAATCATGGTCAGCATGCGTTCACCGCCGCACATGGGCGCGTTGCCGCGACGGCCTGTCATGAACGCCAGCAAAAGCGTAGAGGCGATAAACAGCGGCAGGAACCAGCTGCCCCACCACATGATGGAACCGGGTGCAGCACCACTGTAAAAGTGCATAAAACGTGCAGGCTGGTGCAAGTCCGCCAGCAATGGCAAACCGGAGGCCAATGCAAAACTGGCAGCTACAATCAACGCGCCTTTGGCTTCTGCAACGCGCACAAGACGGGCATAAGCCAGCAGCAACGCAGCGCCTGCGCCCGTTCCCACCAGCAGGAAATACGCGACCGCCCAGGGCCGCCAGACGGCTTCATGATCAAAAGACATTAGATCAACAGCAGGCATAACTCACACCTCCCCATGTGCAGGCGTTTCAAGACCTTGGCGCAAATCACGGGCACCACCACCAACCGCTACGGTTGAGGCAAGCCTGTCATCCAGCCCGATGTAATAGACGTTTGGTCCTGTCTTGAATTCCGGTCGCAGGCCCTTGGTTTCATGCTGGGCCATCAGCTTGCGGATTTCGCTTTCCGGATCATTCAGATCGCCAAATACGCGGGCGTTGCCAACGCAGGTTTCAACGCAGGCAGGCAGCAAGCCAACGGACGTGCGATGCACACAAAACGTGCACTTGTCTGCAACGCCGGTTTTGTGGTTGATGAAGCGCGCTTCATAAGGGCACGCCTGCACGCAGTAGCCGCAGGCCACGCATTGCTCGGCATCCACCACAACAGCGCCCTCATCTGTTTTATAGGTGGCATTGACCGGACACACCGGAATGCACGGCGGCTCGTCACAATGGTTGCACAAGCGCGGTAACACGGCTTGACTGGGACCATCCGGGCCATCCAGCTCATATATGGGGACAGCGGTACGGTGCTGGCCTGCGGGCACGTCGTTTTCAATGGTGCAGGCCACGGTGCAGGCCTGACAGCCGATGCATTTGCGAAGATCCACCAGCATGCCCCAGCGTTTGGGCTTTGCCTGTGCGCTTGCAGCTGCCGGCGCTGCCACCGCAGCTGTTGAGCCTGCCATGGCCAGTTTGAGGAACTCACGTCTTGAATTCATGTCTCCCCCCGGAGTGTCACGGTTTGGGTTGTTCCCAAGCTACCGGGAGGCCAGCAACAAAAATATTGGGGAGGTTATCTGCGGGCTTAGGGGAGTTCCCCTAGATGGGTGGGGCAACACCAGAGAACAAACCCTTAGTCATCACAGATGCACGTCTCATTCGTCCATAGGAGAGCAGCCATAAGCATGCTGCACAAACAAATGATCGTGGTGAATAAAGGAAAACAAACATGCCCGCTATCAATCTTACCGCTGCCTGGCAGGCCGTGCCTTCAGGCGTCTGGCAACCTCAACATCAGGTCGCTGGTGTTTGGAGAGACATCGATCGCGAAACATCAATTGCCTCAATACCGTTGGTACGCTCTGCACCGGGAGGTGGCGAACGTCCAATTTCTGGCCGTTTCACCGTGCCTGAAGCCTCAACCTATCAGGCGCGCGTCTCTCCCCTCTCTCCAAACCCTGTCCGCCTGAACTCTGTCTAATCTTTTAGAGGAGCGAAGCTGTGTTTTTTCATGCAGCTTCTCTTCAAGCAAATTGCATCATGAGGCAGTCGCTCTTATACAGATCAGAAGATTTTTCAGAATGTTCTTTTCTCCAAGGGTTCCTCATTTGAGCATATTGATTATTGCCGTTTCTGGCATGCTTGCCGGGGTATTGTCCGGCATTGTTGGCACGGGGTCATCCATCATCCTGCTGCCTATTCTGGTGGCTGTGTTTGGCACCAAAGCGGCCATTCCCATCATGGCGATTGCGGCACTCATCGCCAATTGCGGGCGCGTGATTGTGTGGTGGAGTGAGATCAACTGGCGGGCAGTTTTCTTTTACGCGCTGCCGAGCATTCCCATGGCTGCTCTGGGCGCTAACCTGCTGATTGCCATACCGGAATCCGTTGGCAGCACCATCCTTGGCCTGTTCTTTCTGGTGCTCATTCCCGTGCGCTATCTGCTGCGCTCCAAAAACATCGGTTCCAAACCAATCCACCTTGTGTTTGGCGGAACGCTCATCGGGTTCATCACCGGACTGGTCGCCTCCTCTGGCCCACTGAGCCTGGCGGTTTTCTCCTCTTTCGGCCTCGTCAAAAGCGCGTTGATCGCAACAGAGGCGGCGGCCTCCCTGTTCGTGTTCGGCTCCAAGGCCGCGACCTTCAGCTATCTCAATGTCATGAGCACGGACATCCTCATTGGCGGGGCACTGGTGGGCGGGTCGATCACCCTTGGCACGTATGCAGCCAAAGCGATCCTGAACAAGCTCAGTTCAAAGCATCATGACCGGATGATTGATCTGGTTCTGGCAGGCTCCGGCATCTCCATGATTATGCCTTGAATATTGCAGGTCGCACCCTACAATCGGCACACTTACAGATTTAGTCCTTCTGCTCTTTCAGCCTCTGACTTTCATTGAGACATTGCGATGCTTCCTGCTGACTATATTGACCTTTACTGCGAGCGAACCGCACCGGGGTTCTGGAATGAACCGCTGAATGCGCTCAGCAATCTCAGCTTTATTGTGGCTGCTCTGATCGCGCTTTCTCTGGTGCGCAAACGGGGCAACCCGAGCATCACAGAGCTGGTGCTGATCGCGCTTGCAGCGGCCATTGGTATTGGCTCATTCCTGTTTCATACATTTGCAAACACTTGGTCAGAGCTGGCAGACGTTGTCCCGATCTGGAGTTTTGTGGCCTTTTACATCGTCACGGTTATCTATCGTGCGACCGGTGAAAACCTGTTCCGTACTTTCCGTGCCAGTGCCATTGCAGTGGGCATCACCGCCGCTATTTTCTGGTTCAGTTCGGATGCTGTACTGACGGATATTGATGCCGGTCCTGACCCGTTCAACGGCTCCCTGCAATACCTGCCAGCTATGGTCGCTCTGCTCATCGCAACCCTGCTGATGCACCTGCGCAAGCACCCGGCCCGGGCCTATATCACGCTCGCCACGGCAACCTTTGCGGTCTCTTTGATGTTCCGAACTGTGGACATGGCCCTCTGCTTCTCCGTCGCTTTCGGCACTCACTTCATGTGGCACCTGCTCAACGGCCTGATGATCGGCTTCCTCCTCGCAGCGCTGGTTCTCAAGATGCCGCCACAAGGAAAGGCTCAATGATCCGGTTGCGTGACTACATTGCGAGCTGGGAGAACTCACCACTCGCAGAACTTGGGCACACACCGTGGGCGATGACGACGAACGCTGCAAGCATCATTCAGGGCATGATCTCTCGCCTTGATAGCTCGTACCGCATCACCAACAACATCGCTATTCACGAAAGCGCCGTGGTGGAAGATGGGGCGACGCTGAAAGACGCAGTGATCATCGGACCAAACGCCTTTGTGTCCTCCCGCAGTTATTTGCGCGGAGGCGTGTTTCTGGATGAAGGCTGCGCGGTTGGCCCGTTTTGTGAGGTAAAGTCGAGCTTCATGCTCAAAGGCTCCAAACTCGCCCATCTGGGGTTCCTCGGAGATTCCATTTTAGGCGAAAACGTCAATCTGGAAGCCGGCGTTGTGGTCGCCAATCACCGCAATGAATGGGCTGGGAAAGAGATTACGCTCCTTCAGGATGGCAACGAGATATCGACAGGTGTGAGAAAATTCGGCTCCCTGATCGGTGACAACAGCAAGGTCGGCGCAAACTCAGTCCTCGCTCCTGGCACCCTGCTCAAACCCGACAGTGTCATCCCCCGCTTGACCTCGGTCGATCAGCAGGCGAAGCAGCTCATATCTGCGATGCTATAAGCTTGTCTCTGGCATTACACTTTGCGCCTGACGCAATCACATTCAGAATTCTTTCCGCACACACTTCCGCACTCAGCGCCGAAGTGTCCAGCTCCAGATCATAAATCCCCGGCTTATGGACCTCTTCCTGCCAGCGAAGGACGGGTAATGGGATTTCGCCTTCCTCATTGGCCGTGAGATAAGTCCCATCACTGCCAGCTCGGCGTTGCATAATCTCTGCCAGTGGGCAAAAGACGCCGACGATCATCACGTCCAGCCCTTCCAGCTCCTTCAGATAATGCCTCCAGTTGCCGTCCAGCGCCGCATAGTTGTTGTGGTGGCCCAGATCAGCGATGACATCAAAGCCCAGTTCGGCATGAGCTGCGATGCTTTTGTAAAGCGCGTGATAGGAGCGGGAGATAAAGTCTTCCAGATCAGGCCTTTCCCCTCCCGGACGCAGACCTATCCCCGGTTTCATATGTTCCGGGGTCATGTGCTTGACGACGACGTCCACACCGAGATTTATCCAGGGCTCATCTGCCTGCTTTTGCAGTGCTGATACAATGGAACTTTTGCCAGACCTCGGTGCTCCATTGAGCAACACAACCCGCCCTTGTATCATCTGCCAGTCTCCCCTTTTCGGAGAGCATATCAAACCTATAGATTTAGACAAAACCCGCCCCACCCATCAACTCCCCCTTCACTCAGCTCGCCAAATTTGCCCGAAAACCAGTGCAATCAAGGCATTATCCGGCGCGTGAATTGCTTTGGGTTGGAGAGGGTGATGCCGGTTGAGAAGCTGAGTGTTGAGCAGCAGAGATGGGCTGAGGATTTCTATCGGCATATGTCATGGACATTTCCGGAGGATGATCTGGTTGGTGGAGACGAGGAAACGGACACCCCGGATCCTGCTGTCACTGATTTCGAGCAGATTGCAGTGCTGGAGAAGAAAGTCGATGAGCTTTATGCGCAGGGCAACCTCATCAAGTTCTGCCGTGCCCTCCTTGGAGGCTTCAAGAAAGCACATAAGGCCGCGCGTCAGGCAATCACCTCTGCCAAGTCCAAAAAAACGCGTGATATTCAGCCATTTGTTGCGGAGATAAACGCAGGCATCACATCGCTTAGTTTTTATGTCGGTGAGTTTGAAGACGCGCTTGCCGTGATTGGCGACCAGATCCCATTGTTACAAAACACCCATGGCCAACTTCAGGAACATCGTTTCCAGTTCATGGAATTGGCGAGCAAGCATAAGAACTACCAGAAAAAACTGCGCAATTTTGAAAGTGCTGATCAGGAGGTGCAAAAGCACTTTGACCAGATCACCACCCACCACCGCGCATCTCACGTGGACGATGCCAACAAGGCAATTGCCAGTTTTGAAAAAAGCCTGCTGAAGATGAAAGCGATAGTCGCGTGGTTGCAGGAAGCGCCCGTAATCCAGTCTGCGGCACCGGAGCTGGAGGCTTCGCTCAAGTTTGGCAAGAAGGTCACCAAAGCCCGTACAGACTTACGTGCGTTTCACATCCGCTCCGGCTCGTTCAAAGACACCGAGGAACTGGTGATCTTTGAAAAACTGCATAACAGAGCGAGCGCCTACATTGTGGAGGCAGAGAAACTCTATGCCAAACGCGAATACCGCCGCGCTGAGGACATGCTTGATAACGCCAACATCACCATGACCGGGCTGGAAATTGCCTTTACCCGTGGCATCAACACAGCCGCACAGGTGGAAGGGTTCCTACAGGATGTGAAAGAGGCTCGCAAAGAAATCGAAGGGCTGGATGCGCAAAAAGCCACGATCCAAAATCCGGAGCAGCTCCGTCACTACGAAGGTTATAGCGCCACCGCCTCAACACTCACCATCCAGATTGAGCGGCTTCTAACCACTGGACGTGTGAAGGACGCCCGCTATATGCTGGAGGACCTGAACGCAACCATCGCCAACATGAAAATTGCGCTAGACCGTCTCAACCCGCCGCCTGAGAAGGTTAAACCAGAGCCAACCGTAGAAGCCCCACCAAGAGAACAGATTATCGAGGATGAACCTGTGCAGCGTCCACGGTCAGCAAAACGTTCAAAGCACGAGGAAGAAGCTGCCAGATACACAGCGCAGATGGGCAAGGCGAAGAAAGATATCGTCGCCATGATGGTGCTGCGCAAAAGCGCCAAGTACAAAGGCGAGTTGGCGGACTTCCTGAGTTACAAAGCCATGGCAGATGATTCAATTGCGCGGGTGGAAGAGGCCATAAAGCAAGACAATCTGGCAGAAGCCTCCGCCAGATTACAGGATATGAAGACCGCCATGTTCACGCTGGATGCGCTGCTCAAAGAAGCCAAAGCGCAAGCTCAGGCGGTTGCCGAGGGACTGCCCCCAATGCGCCCTCGGCGTTAGGGCTGCGATCAGCCCTCCCCCGCGTCCTGTTATTTTTTGCTGAGCAAGCTCATGCGGCCCATGACGTCGTGACCATCCCAATATTTGTGCTTGAGAACAGCGGCCACGTGCACAGCGACCAGTGCCAACAGAGACCAAGCCAGCAACTCATGTGCTGTTGCAGTTGTGTCTTCCAGATTGATACCGGCGAAAGTTTCCATGGTTGGGAAGATCTTTGGCATACCAATGGTGAACCACTTCACACCATGACCGCCAAAATCAACCTCGGCCCAAGCAACCAGCATGGTGACGAGCGGCAGAAGGTACAGGCCCAGGTGACCCAGATGGGAGCCGATTTTTTCCCATGAAGTCAGCCCCGCAGGCAATGCAGGCGGTTTGTTGACCAAGCGGATAGCCACGCGCAGCAACAACAGGCCCAGCAGGGTCACGCCCATAGAGATGTGGAGGTCAAACAGGCTTTCTTCCAAGGGGGTATCTTCCAGAGAGTCCAGCTTCATGATGTAGCCGGTCACCCACATGGATAAAAAGCCAAGGGCCATTAGCCAGTGAAGGATCCGGGCGGAGCGCACATATTGTTGATCAGTCATAGTTTCTGCCAGTTCTTCTTATGGCAGCAACGTGTTGTTTGCAGTTGTGCTTCAGGCGCGTCTTAAACACCGCCTGGTTGCCGCCTCGTAACCCCGGCACCTCACCATGCTATCCTGAAGTTAACCTGAAACTTTGAGTAAAGTTTGCACCGCAAAGCTCCGAAATCCGCCTTTAAGCCTCTTCCACACCGCAACACCGGCCAGACCCTGTCGCGCGGTCGGCACTTTGGGTGAGCTGGTAAACGTCGACGAGGGTTTGCACTTCCAGTTTGGCGAGGACGTTGTGGCGGTGGATTTCTACGGTTTTGACGCTAAGGCCTAATGCATTGGCAATGCTTTTGTTTTGCAGGCCTTGTGCCAGATAACCCATCACCTCGCGTTCGCGGTTGGTGAGGCGGTCTACCTTCACTTTGGCCTGCGCTGTCAGGCAGCATTGGCTGGCGCGGTTTCGGGTCTCTGTGATCAGGTCTTGCAGTTTGTCGAGCAGGCCTTGCTCATCAAACGGTTTTTCCAGTACATCGACGGCGCCAAGGCTCATGGCACGCACACCATCACGCAGGTTCGCAAAGGCAGAGATGACGATCACCGGCAAGTGCTGGCCTGAGGTACGCAGCTTCTCTAAAAGCCCGAGGCCACTGGTGCCGGGGATGCGCATGTCGGTGATGATGACGCCAACGCAAGGGCGTAGATCAGAGCTCAGAAAATCATCAGCACGCTCAAAATCAACAGCCTTCAACCCGACAGACTCCACCAGACACACCAGCGCTTCCCGCATGGCGTCATCATCATCAATAATGATGATCACAGGCTCAGCCTCTGGTCCATAAAGCGGTTTAACTGGTTGTTGTGTCATGATTTCCCTCAGTTTGTGAGCAGCTTAGTGGTAGCCTCACTGTTGCGCATGTACCTGCCTCAAGCATCGGTTTCAGGGTCAACTCCCCATCGTGGCTGTCTACAATGCTAAGCGCGGTGGCCAGCCCCAAACCCAGACTGCCCTTGCTGGAATAAAACGGCTCAAACACCTTATCCTCCAGCTTTTTTGGAATGCCAGCCCCTTGGTCGCACACCATAAGCTCACAGGCTTCTGCAGTCTGTTCCAGCTGAATGGAGATCACTCCATCCTCAAGGCCAGCTTCCACCGTAGCATCAAGCGCGTTTTGCAGCAGAACCACCATGACCTGCCGCAATTGCACATCATCACAGCAGACGAACACAGGCTCATGGGGTGGGTTCCATTGCAGCTGACAGGCATGTTTGGCGGCGAAAGTGCGCATCAGCATCACCGTTTCATCCGCCAAATCGCGCAGGTCCACACGCCGCCGCGCCTCTGGCTGCTTGTTGAGGAAGCTGCGCATGGAGTTGATGAAGTCGGAGGCCCGATTGGCTTGCTCGGAGATGCGGGTCAGCTGTTTTTGCAGCGTTTCTTCATCCGCCGTACCACGGTCCAACCGCTGCCGCAGACTGTGGGCGAAGGTGGAGATGGCCCCAAGCGGTTGCTTTAGATCATGCGCCAGACTGCTGGCGAGGATGTTCATGGAAGAGACACGCCCGGCATGGGCCAGCTCGCTCTCCAACATCAGGTTGCGTTGCAGTGCGTTCGCCAGCTTGTCGCTTGCTGTTTCCAGCTGACGTGAGCGGCGGCGGACCAGAAACTCCACATGCCCGACATGCAGCAGAAAAGCTCCGCTGAGCAGGATAATCACGCCAAGCAAAAAGTAGTTCCGCTCCACCCAGTCCTTCAGGATCTGTCGCAGGTCCTTGTTGTAGGGGTAGAGCGCCAGATCGCGGTAAACGCGCTCAACCGCAGCATAGGAAACCGGCGCAATCCAGTTGGCGTGGCCGAGCCATTCATCCGTGCAGGCGCCATCTGGCATAGAAAGCAGGGCCTGCGTGATGCGCGTTGCCAGCTGAGGCGAGACGCCGGGCACCTTCAAAAACGCCCACCCCGGATAAAGTTCCGTGGTTCTGGCACAGGCAAACTCCGGGTCATACTGCTGGCCCAGAACACGAATTTGCGTTTTGTCCAGCTTGCCAGCGGCACTCATGCTCTCCAACAGACAGGCGCGGACAATGCCGATCTGCACGTCTCCCTTGACCACCGCCTCCACCACTGTTTGCTGCGGAAAGCCCAGTGGTTTAACGCGCAAGTCAGGCTCATCACCAAGGCTCTGCTGCAGGCTGTGTTTGGCAGCAAGATATCCGCCAAAAGCTTCTGTCGAGACAACGCCTGCGCTTGCGCCTTTCAGCTTTGTCAGGCCCGTGATGCCACTGTCCGTTCGCGTAAAAATCACCGACCCGAGGTCGTGCATCTCATTCTTATTGACGTGAGAGCGAGCACTGGCGATGCGGCTGACGCCCGCAATCCGTTCCAACTGAAACGAGTGACCGGGATTGGTGATGATGAAGTCCAGCTGGTCAGCTTGTTCAGCGATTTGTTGAAGGGTCAGAGGCAGATAGGAGAACTCCACATCCGGCAGCTCACGTTGTAAATGCTCAATGGTCGGTGCCCATGTGCGCTGGGTTTCCAAACTGCCGCGATAGGACAGGATGCCAACACGCACCATGTCAGAGCGCGCAAACACCGGACTGGCCGTCAGTTGGAGTACAACCAGCACAGCAAGAAAAAGTACAACACAAACAATGCGCTGAAGAAAGCCTCGCATGCAGCAGTTCCCAGGCTCAACGTATATTAGATAATCCGAAACAAACAGCGATCCTGCCGAATTGCAATAGGTATTTCACCTAGGGCGACGAAGCGCGGCAGGTTGTACCGCTTCTGCATTTACTTGGGGCCTGCCCTGTAGTTTACTCAGGGGAATGAAACTTTCACCTCTGCTGATTTTGAACACTCTGTCATTTACTGCAATCTATTAGGACCAGAACACCATATGATCGGCTATATCACTCTAGGTACCAACGACTTAGACCGTGCCTGTGCATTTTACGACGCCATTTTTGGGAAGATGGGTGCAACACGGGTCTTTGAAAACAACCGGCTCTATGCCTGGAGCTTTGGCGAGGGCAAACCACTCATCGTCCTCAACACACCTTATGATGGCGAAGACGCATCCGTTGGCAACGGCACCATGGTGGCTTTGCGGGTGGAGGATCGCGAAACCGTCGAGACCCTGCATACACTCGCCCTGCAACTGGGTGGCAAAGATGAAGGCCCTCCCGGTCCGCGCGGTGAAGCATTTTATGGGGCTTACTGCCGCGATCTGGATGGCAACAAGCTCAACTTCCACTGCTAACAGCCTTCAGATGTATCACAAAGCACAAAGGATTTGGCGAACCTGCGTAAACATGGCATTGGAATGATTATTCAGAGATTTCAAGTGCTCATACGGAAGGCCGCCAATGCTACGTTCTCTTCTTCTCACCGCGACTTGCGCAGTTTCGCTGCTGTCTCCTCTTGGTGCACAGGCTGATGAAGCAGAGAACGCCTTTGTGGAGGCCAACATCCTGTCGATCTTTTACCACGAGGTTGGCCATGCGGTGATTGACCAGATGCAGGTACCAATCTTCGGGCAGGAGGAAGACGCCGCAGATGTGCTCTCCGTGCTGATGATTGACTGGCTTTATGAGGAAGAGGCCGCGCAGGAGCTCGCAGTCAACAGCGCGTTTGGCTACATCAACGATCCCGATGGGGAGGAAGAGGTGGCGTGGTGGGATCTGCATGGGCCAGATCAGCAACGCTACTACAACCACGTCTGCCTGTTTTATGGTGCAGACCCGGATAACCGTGCAGGGCTGGCCGAAGATTTGGACCTACCGGAAGACCGGGCGGAGATGTGCCCTGTAGAATACGAGCAAGCGGCCAGCAGTTGGGGCGCTGTGTTTGATGAGATGACGCCAGACTCCGGTGTCGCAATGACTTTTCATGCCGGGACTGGCGCGGACGCCGAGGTCATCAATCAGGTACTTTCTGAAGAGATCAAAAGCCTGAAAGACGACATGTCTCTGCCTAACGAGGTGATCGTGAAGGTGGAAAGCTGTGGCGAGCCGAATGCGTTTTACGATCCTGAGGAGGTTTCCATCTCGTTCTGCACCGAGTTCATTCCGCACCTGAGATCACTCTATCAGTCCAACTTGCAGAACTGACACGCTCGTACGCTGGGGATCATAACTTGAGCCCCAGTTTGCTGATCCAGCTACGGCGCATATCCCGAAGTGTCCACTTCAACGCATCACTCGGGATGAAATACCCGCCAATCCCCGAGGAAAATAGCAAGTCATACGTGTGCTCGGTTGATTTGCGCAGCGCTTGCTCAACCTCTTCAGCAGAACCCACCGGCTTGATGGGGATCATCATGCAAATCGTGTCGGGTTCTTGCTCTATCACCTCAACGCGCACGCTCTCGTCAAACGCATAACCTGTTGTTTCGCAGAGCGTTCCTTTCGGATCATCTATCAAGCGCTGCCGATAGTCAGGATCGTTGATCATCCGCCGGTAATCTTGCTCCGCAAAGTCGTTGTTGCTGTGGCCCGTCATGCTTTCCCCTCTCCCTTCGCGATGCTGGAGCGAATGCCGAGCAGCTTGACCTTGTTATAAACCGAGGCAACCCAGACAAACATCTCCCCGCTGGACCACAAATCCATCTGGTTGAGATCCAATGTTGTATCAAGTGCACCCTCTTGTTTGGCAGGTGGAATAGTCAGATAAAGCGTGTCTTTGCGCTGCTGGATGATCCGGACTTTAACGCTGGGATCAACCTTCACTCCCAGCTCTTTAAGCGCAGCAGCTGCATCGCGCTGCGCCAGTTTCGCGAATGCCGGATCCTCCCACATGCGCTGGGTCAACAACAACTCAAAGTCTCTTTCCATTGCTGCTCTTCCTGTTTGACTGCACAAGATCAGAAAGAGCCTAAAGGCAGGACCTTAAGTCTTCGTGGTAACAAGTTTTGCATCTGAGAGGATGGTTTCAATCACTGCTTTTGCTTCTCTTTGTTCCTCAGCGATATTGTCTTTTCTGGCGTAGTAGAGCGTGCGAACTGCCTTCCAGAGAGCCCAGCCTATGGCGCGATCCCAGGTATTTTGGTCGATGTTGACCGCGGTTTTGAAAATCTCGCGATTGACGCCGGAAAAGAACTTCCAGGTGATAACTAAGTCGCAGGCGGGATCGCCAACCGTGCATAAGCCGAAATCAATGACGGCACTGAGGCGGCCATCTCGTGTGAGGATATTCCCGTTTGAGAGGTCTCCCTGCACCCAAACTGCAGGCTTCTCCCATTTGGACCGAAGCGCCTGCTCCCAGATCATCAGCGCTGCGTCGGCATCAATCAGGTCAGTTACACCAGAGAGGCAAAAACGGGTCTCCTCATCATAGACGCTGAGATCACCGCCACGGTAGCAGTTGTGCTCTCCGGCTTCCGGCGCTCCTGTGGTATCGACAGCCCAGAGCGCATGCAGGAAGGCCGCGAGATCTCTCGCAAACTCGTTCATATCACGGATAGATTCTGCGGAGGCTGTCTCTCCCGCGATCCAGCGATAGACCGACCACGGATATGGGTAATCTGCATTTGGTTTACCAAGGGCAGCAGGTGCAGGAACCGCCACGGGCAGGTATTTTGCCAGTTTTGGCAGCCAGTTAAACTCCTTCTCGACCTGCGGAACATAGCCCGCAGCAGACGGCAAACGCACCTTCAGCTCATCGCCCAGGCGGAACGTGTTGTTGTCCCAGCCATCCTTCTCAACACGCCTGAGAGGCAGGGCGGGCCACGCGGGGAACTGCTCATCAAGCATCTTGCGCACCACCTCGGGCGCTATCGTCAACCGGCCATCACTCATTGAAACTCGCAATCACACATAAAAAATCAGCATTAAAAAAGGCGCGGTCGGAACCGCACCTTCAAGAAAGCAGAACTGAGTGTGTTTGCGAAGGGAAAGCCACAAAACCGGGGCAATCCCTTGAAAACTGTCGCCCTAAAGCGACACTAGGCAACGAACATCAGATAGAGGCCAAACAGCGCTGTAACCGCACCAAGCGCGCGCAGGAACATGCGTCCGCTGTTCCATTCGGTCAACGAGCCAAGCCCGATGCCGGATAAGCCAAGCGCAAAAGAGGAAGTGGAAAAGCCGAGCGCATAGATCAACAGGCTGCTCGCGTTCGCCTCAGTGGCATGCGCCGCACCGTGGAACACAGCAAACACGCCAACAATCAGCGCACCCACCACCACAGGCAGTTTCAGAGCGAACGCCACCAGCAGGCCGATCACGATAACAGACGCCAGAATACCCGTCTCCACATACGGCACAACAACGCCCATGTAACGAGCCCAGAACGCCATGAACATGACCAGCGTGAACACCAAGGGCCAGACAAGGCGCTTCTTAAGCAGAACCAGCGCCGCCCAAACACCAACACCGACCATGGTGAGGATGTGGTCCAGCCCGCCAAGTGGGTGCCAGAGGCCGTGAAGGAAGTCCGCTTTGGCCTGTGCCGTGGAAAATGCGGCAGCCTGAGCGGGCAGAGCAATCAATATCAATACTGCCAGAAGACCCGTTAAACCGGCAGTTTCTCTCAATTTCATCAGTGTAATTTCCAATATTGAGCGCGCGACGCCACGCGCAGTCTATGTCGTCAGGTATGGTGCAGGGTGACCGCACAAGGTGACGCCAAACTGACTTGTTTTCGGTGATCAAGCAATCAAACCACGTTCTTTTGGGAAAATCACACCGGATTGCTTGTAGAAAACATCATTGGAACTACTCACTGAGAATGCAGCAGTAAAAAAGGGAGCCTGTGAGGCCCCCTTGCTGGGTGTCTTAATGGGTCATCAGAACCGGGATCTTCATATCATGCAGCACGCGGCGCGTTGCCCCACCAAACAGGTATTGCGCCAACCGGCTGTGGCCGTATCCGCCCATCACCAGCATGTCTGCGTTGAGACGTTCCACCGTGCTTAGCAGAGCTGCTGAAACGGAGCCGGAGACGTTGCTCATCACTTCCAGATGGATATTGACGCCATGGCGCTCGAAGTAACTACGAATATCCGTTATTTCTGAATGCTTTGGCTCGTCATGCGGCGTGATCATCACAACAGAGACAGTGTCTGCATTTTGCAACATGGACATAGAAGCATGCGCTGCGTTGGAGGCTGGGCCCGAGCCATCCCATGCCACAGCTATGTTTTTGGGCGCAAACGCTTTTTCATAGGCGTGCGGCACAATGAGCGTCGCGACACCGGTGTCAAACACCATCGCCTCAATCATGGCAGCTCGCATCGGTTCCGGCTTGGCAGGATCATCCTGTCGTATCACGGTAACATCACTCAAACGCCCCAGATGCATCAGCTCGTCAAACGTGCCGCCAAGGGTGATGTCTGTGACGCGCGTTTCACCATCTATGCCTGCACCGTCAAAGTGTTTTGCGAAGCCTTCCAATGACTTATTGAGTGTCGCGGCGGACTGCTCCTGCAAGCGCAGTTCATAGTCTGGCGGCATTGGCCCGGCGGTGCACAGGTAATAGGAGGTCTCGTAGTTGGGCACGACGCCAATCAGATAGGCATCTGTCAGCTTGGAGAGTTCCACGGCAACGCGGGATGCTACCTGATCACCGGACGTGTCGGTAAGGGTGACGACTGTTTTGATAGACATATCTGAACCTCCAATTGACTCAATTCATGAAGCGCAGAATGCGAAAAGCACCCACCTGTAGGTCGAGTTGCCAAGAATACCCTTCCCGCCTCATAGAGTGATAGTTGGCCCCAAACAGCCGCAAGTAAATTGGGTGCTATACTTAGCCGCCTACGAAATATTATAACCCTACGTACGCGTAATAACCTTAAGTCAACCTATGATAGACATAGGCGAACAGAACAACAGACAGAGTTTTACATTTTGAATATTTAAAGGAAAACAGCAAAAAACTGCCTCATTGTGCAGTCTGTCTGGCGAAGTTCAACGGAATCGGCATAAATTGAAATGTATCCAGCTCATTGGATTCGCGTTTCTTTTTCTAAAGCCAAGCATCTGTGTTGAGGGCATTTTTGAATAATCTATAGTTTCAAAATGAGCTCGGACGAACCAGTTGAACCGGACATTCCAATTCCCGAACTCGAAAGTCTTTTTGATACGAGCATTCGTGTGTTTTTGGAAAAGGGGATTAAAGCTGCCACGATGAAAGACGTGTCGGAGGCGGTGGGCGTTTCTCTTGCCGCTCTGGAAGGCAGGTTTACAACGAAGCAGGGCCTGGTCGTCGCGGCGCTCAGTTGGTACTACCTCAAATATAGCCAGCAAATGCAATCGGTTATGGCTCTGCATTCCGATATCTACTCCGCCATGCAAGCAGCCTTTATGGAGTTTACCGAGCTGTGCTGCGATGAGATCAAAGCGGAGAAAGGCCTCTTCTGGCTGACGCTTATCGATCTTGGCTACGTGGATAAAGAGCTCTGGGAGCAGTTTCAGGGGCTGCAGTTCAATTGGGAAGATCAGATCCGCGACAAGCTCGTTCAATGCCAGAATGAACTCAAAGATCCGGGCGAGATCGAGCTGCTATCCGGGTACTTTATGCTCATTTTTGAAGGGCTCTACGAGATGGTAAAGTTCGGCATGCCCGAGGAGAAGATCTTCAAACTTATCGAGGTTTCACTGGAAGCTTTGGGGAGTAGAATGAAGACGGGCGGGCGGTAAAAGCCGGTACTTACCAGCGTTTTGCGGGTAGCCCAATGGAGGCGTCATAGACGCCCCCATTTCAGTGCACAGTGAGGAGTTCTTTATTTTGCAGTTGCACTTAGGGCATTGCCCAGGGCGAACACGGATGCGAACAGCAGGACAATATCTTTCAAAAGGAACTGCCCCGGAATTACGGAGATCGCCAGCACGCCAGTGTCCGGAATGAACACGCCCGGCGTGGAAAAGAAGAAGCTGAAGGTCAACAGAAACGTGCCAATAGCACCAAGCGCACCGAAGACCGCGAACTTAGGCGCGAAGAAACGGGTGGTGAGTAAGGCGGCAATGGTCAGCTCTGTAAGTCCGATGAGTTTGGACACAGCTCCTTCGGACAGGAATGAGTAAAGCCATCCAAGAAAGGGAGAATTCTCGACCAGTCCACGAATTGCTCCGGCCTCATAAGCCGTAAACTTCATGCCACCAAACCAAAGGAACACGAGAATAAGGGCGGCGAAGATTCCGTTTTTCGCGATATCGGAGAACAAAGCACCCAGGGCAGCGTTGTCATCTGATTGAGTGGCAGGCGCGTGAGTAAGATCAGTCATTTCAACCTCCTGTGTTGAATTTGGTAGTGTGTCGCGGCGGGTCTTGCCAGCCTGTGCACTTAGGTATATGTATTACGGACCGATGTGTCCATAATGAATTACGGACCGATCGGTAACATTGTTGTGAGCGGGAATTAATGTGATGGCGAGACCTCGGGAATTTGACCCCAAAACTGCGTTGGACAGAATACAGAGAGCTTTTTGGGAAAAAGGCTATCATGGCACCTCCATGCAGGACCTGGAGAGGATAACCGAGCTGAAGAAGCAGTCGCTCTACCGGGAGTTTGGTAATAAAGACGCCATGTACGCGCGGGCGCTGAAGCTCTACCACGAGCGAGATATCACCCATCTGGCACAGGTCATCTGCCGGGCACCCAACGCAAAACAACGGTTTGTAGATTTGTTTGAGGCTGTGCTGGAGCCCGTGCGCAACGGCGACCGCAGCGGTTGCTTCCTGTGCAACTCCGCCATTGAGCACGCCCATGATGATCAGCAGATCCAGCTCAACGCGCAGGAAGGTATCCAGAGCACGCAAGACCTGTTCAACACCGCCCTCGCCGTCTCCGAGCCCTACAAGAGTGATGATGCCTTGCGAAAGCAGAAGGCCAATCTGTTGGCTGCAGGTTACTTCGGCCTGCGCGTCATGGTGCGCGGCGGAACGCCTCTGACAGAGCTGGAAGAGACAGTCACCGTTCTGGTCAGTACCATTTAGCAGACCGGGTTTGCTTAGCAGGCGCAGTGATGTAGGCGTCGCCTTAGTTTATAAATTCAGGACACTTTAAATGGCTGGTTATGTTCTTCACCACTACAATATTATCGACAGGTCACGCATTGAGGAACTCGGCCCCAGATCCCTTCCCATTATCGAAAAATATGGCGGCGAGTTGATCGTCGCAAGCCCAATGAAAACCCTTGCGGGGTCAACATCCTACACGAATATGGTGATGTACAGATTCGAGAGTTTTGAGGCTGCTGTGACCTTCTACAATTCAGAAGAGATGATCGAGCTTAGAAAGTTCAGCAGTCAAGTTATCGAGGGATTTGCGACAGTCGTTTCAGGTCATTCAGAAACAGAAAGCGTTGTAAAATCAGGTTATTTCACGAGATGACCTCATATCGCAGATGAAGCAACGGATAGATGCAAGCCGCTACATCCAAGCATAGAAAAGGCTGGCAAAGCTTATCACTTCACCAGCCTGATTTATCGTTATGCTACAGCACTATACGGACTGTACCTTGTACAGGAAGTCGTCGATCTGTTCGCGCAGGTCAACAACCTCTTGCCGCACGGACGATGCGGTTTTGGAGACCAGATCAGAGGACTGATTGGTTTTCTCTGCAGCTTGCGCCACCAGCACCATGTTTTCAGAAACATTCTGCGTGCCCGTTGCTGCCTGATGCACGTTTTCAGTGATCTCGGCGGTAGCCGCGCCCTGCTGCTCAACAGAGGCTGCAATGTTGGATGCAAACTCGTTAACCTGCCGGATGCTGGAGGTGATTTCCTGAATGGCTTCAACAGCATCTTTGGAAGAACCCTGAATCTCCGCAATCTGCTGGGAGATCTCTTCAGTCGCCTTGGAGGTCTGGCTCGCCAGCTCCTTCACTTCGGTTGCCACAACGGCAAAACCCTTGCCCATCTCACCCGCTCGGGCCGCCTCAATAGTCGCGTTGAGCGCCAGCAAGTTGGTTTGCTCGGCAATGTCCTGAATGAGATTGACCACCTCGCCAATGCGCTGCGCCGTGCCGTCCAGATCCAACACCTTGGTGTTGGTTGCCTGCACTGCATCGTTGGTTTGGGTGATCACCTTGTTGGTTCGGGCGATCTGCTGCGCGATCTCTTCAATGGAGGTTGAAAGCTCCTCAGAAGCAGAGGCCACCGTCTGCACATTCGCCGTAGCTTCTTCTGAAGCTGCTGAGGTTGCTGTGGTTTGAACGGTTGTGTTCTCTGCAATATCCGCCAGTTCTTTAGAGGTCTGCTCCAACTCGTCAAACCGGCTGTGAATGACCGTCAAAGCGTTTTCTGCAGTGCCGGAGAACGCCTCAATCAGCTTGGCTGATTGCTTCTGCCGCTCCGCCTCGCGCAAGTGCTCTTTCTCGGCCTCAGACTGCAAGCTCTGGCGTTCAGAGACCGCAGTTACGAACACTTTCAAAGCGTTAGCCATCTGACCGATTTCGTCAGAGCGGCCAGTATACTGCACCTCATCAGAAACATTGCCATCAGCGAGAGACTGCATGCGGTGTGTCAGGTTGACGATTGGGCGGGCGATGGAATTGCCGATGAACCATAAGATGATGCAACCAATCAGGCCGGAAACCACTGCTGCAATCAACGCCATATCGCGGGTGTTGCGGGCACCAGCTGTCAGCTCCTCAGTGGTAACGGACATACCGGCAAACCAGTACTGATCCGTCGTACCCAGTTGAAACTTCTCGAAAATAAACAGGCGGTCACCGACTTCTTGCACGTTCGCTTTGTCGCGAACGCCGCTCATGATGCTCTCAATAACCGGGCGGACTTTCTCGCCTAAAATAGAGCGGTCGCTGTGGCTGACCCAGAGCCCGTCTTCGCTGACCACTGCCAGACGGCCAGTGTCATAGAAGTTGGCGGCACCCATTTTTTCTTGCAGCTTGTCGAAGTCAACATCGATCACCACAACACCAACGGCCTCGCCTTTTGCGTTCAGGATCGGGTCCAGAACCGAGGCGGAGAGGATTTTTTTGCCTTCAACATCAAAGGTGTAAGGCTCAGTCACGAATTGGCTTTTCTGCTGCATCGCCCGGCGCATACGCCGTTGAACATCAGCGCGTCCAATGTCTGCAGTCAGGGACTGGACACTGCCATTTTCCATATAGAAGTAAGGAACGAACTGGCCGGTATCAGAAGCATACTTCTTACCAACGTAATCAGCATCCTTGCCTGCAACATCTGGCTGAAGGAAGACGGCGATGCCGAGGATGTCCGTTGTCCCGCGCAAAGCTGCTTCTGTCATGAGCGCGATGTTGGTGCGCGAAGCATCTCCGCTGTCGATCTCAGCGCCGTAAGTGCGTGCAAGTGTTGTGGAAATAACCTGCGACTCTTTTAAAAGATCCTGCGCTGTGACAGCCAGTCCGGATGCAACCGAGTTGAACAAGGCCCGGCTGTCTTGCTCAGCCGTTTGCATGCTGAGGTAGGTTCCGATCGAAATTACGAGCGATGAGGCAACGAGAAGAACCGCTGCTGATGCGCTGACAATGCGATGACTTAGTTTCATTTTCTGCTTCGCCATACTGTAGAAATCAGTACGGGTTCCGCCATCTCTCACTCATATGATGCTGGTTTCAACCACCTGTGGTTGATTGCCACTTTCCTTGCGTAAATACAACAATAGCCATTATTATAGATTTGTTAATATTTAACTGAATTTATCATCATAATACATACAAAGATAAGCTTAGATCAGATATTATTCCTGATAGAGAACCCATTTTATTGGACAATACTAAAATAAAACTATTATCACTATTAGGGATTATCCTAAGTGCGCAATACATGCTTTGAATTTAAACTTTGAAAAACTCAAAACTACAGCGGTACTAGTACCTACAGCTTTCACTCAGAGCATCTCATCAACGGCAGGTTGCTGCCACGTCTCCGCGGCACGTCTTGAACTGAGGGAATAACGGCATGATCTTGTGCGACCCTGCAGAGGGGGCCAACTTTCTACAAAAAAACGCTGAGCCCGTTTGCGTTGCTATGTAAGCTCCAAAACCAAAACGGGGTGAAACCCGCAGACCTCACCCCAATTCCACCAATTATCTCAGAAGGTTACATTCAGGCAGGCACCTTCTCCTGCTTTGCGTTGTTTTGTGCGTTACTAAGTGCAGATATGCGTCGCTCGCGAAGCTTCAGCGCTTTTTCCGCATTGCCCGCTCGTACGTGGCCATACCCGCGCACTTTCACCGGCCAACTCAGCAGATCATGCGCAGCTTTCTCACCAGCCTCCGCCAAACGAGTGCAGACCAGATTCATGTCCGCCTCATATGATGAGCGCATTTCATTTGCCAGAACGCGCTCCTCATTGTTGCGGAACGGATCAAGGAACGAGCCGCGCAGACCTTTGAGGCTAGACAGGACCGTGAATAACTTCATCATCCACGGGCCGAACTCGGTCTTCACCGGCAAACCAGTCACGCGGTCTTTTTTGGCAAAGGGACCGCCCCCAATGTGGAAGCGTACATCCAGATCGCCCTCGAAAGTTTCCGCGAGGCTTTGCTTGAAGGATGGCTGTGAGAACAGGCGCGCAACTTCAAACTCGTCCTTATGCGCCAGTAGACGGAAATATTGCGTCGCGGCGGTGCGAAGTATCTGTTCACCTGCTCCAGCCTTTTTCAGCGCAACCAGCTTTTGACGGTAAAACCTGCCAAGGCTGCTGCCCTGATAATCCTTGAGGCGGTTCACCCGGTCCTCGATCAGCTCTTCCAGTGGCAGAGGCCGGTCCAGCTTCACCACGGTCGCAATCGGCGCCCGTGCTTTGGCAACCCGCTCCGGGTCCAGCACCATCAGACGGCCCCAATTGAAGGCCTCGAAGTTCTTGTCGCGGGCAACACCGTTCAGCTCAATGGCCTGACGGATGGAACCGAGCGTCACCGGAATAAGGCCGCGCTGCCAGGCAGCGCCAAACAGCATCATGTTTGCCATCACCGCATCCCCGCACAGGTCTTTCGCAGCCTGTGTGGTGTCGAAGTAATCCAATCGGTCACCTACTGCCTCTTCCAGTCGCGCCTGCAGGTTGGGCCTGTTGATGTCCCAATCCGGGTTCTTGGAAAAGTCGATGGTCGGCACTTCTTCGGTGTTCACCACCACCTGAGCGGACCCCTTGCGCAGTGTTGTCAGCGTCTCGTCACCTGCTGTCACCACCAGATCGCAGCCGATCACCACATCCGCTTCGCCAACCGCCAGACGGGCGCTTTGCAAGCCATCGGCGGACTTGGCGATGCGCATATGCGTCATCACCGCCCCGTACTTTTGCGCAAGGCCCGTTAGGTCCAGCGTGGAAACGCGGCTGCCATCCAGATGTGCGGCCATGGAGAGGATCGCGCCGATGGTGACAACGCCTGTGCCGCCGATGCCCGTTACCAGCAGCCCAGTCGCGCCGTTGATGGCGGGCAGTTCCGGCTCTGTCAGCAACTCATCACCCACGCTTTCCACCTGACGTTCCGCAGGTGTGGTGGCCTTCTTCGGCTCTGCACCATGAATGGTCACGAAGCTTGGGCAGAAGCCCTCAACACAGGAAAAATCCTTGTTGCAGCTGGATTGGTTGATCTGCCGTTTGCGGCCCAGAGGCGTTTCCAGCGGCTCAATGGAAAGACAGCCCGACTTCTCGCCGCAATCGCCACAACCCTCGCAGATATCCGGGTGAATATAGGTGCGGACCTTCGGGTCCTCCCACTTGCCGCGCTTGCGCAGGCGGCGGCGTTCTGTGGCGCAAGCCTGATCGTAAATCAGCACTGTCACACCCTGCATCTCACGCAGATCTCGCTGCACCGCTTCCAGTTCCCGGCGGTGGTGCACCTCAACGCCTGCCGGAATGGATTGAGCCTGCACCCGCTCCACATCCTCGGTCACCACAACCACCTTCTTCACACCCTCATTCAGCGCGGCGGTGATGAGCTGGGGCACGGATTGCTCGCCGTCAACGGGCTGTCCGCCTGTCATGGAAACAAAGCCGTTGACCAGCAGTTTGTATGTCATGGTTGCATCAGCCGCCACAGCCTGACGCATGGCCAGAAAGCCGGAGTGAAAATAAGTGCCATCGCCCATATTGGCGAACACGTGCGGCTCATCGGTAAACGGCGCCTGCCCCACCCAGTGCATGCCCTCGCCGCCCATTTGGGAAGGGGCCTTGGTCTTCACCGGGTCATTGAAATACGCAATGGTGTGGCAGCCAATACCTGCCAATGCGCGGCTACCATCCGGTACCTTGGTGGAGGTGTTGTGCGGGCAACCGGAGCAGAACGAGGGACGACGCACCGGCCCCGGCTTCAGCTTGATCGGCACCGGCACTTTGGCCTTGAGCCCGTCATCCTCCAAAAACTCTGCAATGGCAGAGGCCACCTGATTGGCGGCAAGCACGCCAGAGTTCGGCAACAGACCCTTGCCCTGCACCTTCAGCGAAATGCCCGCATCAAACAGGATGGTTTTCAGCTGATCCTCAACAACAGGGCGCTTTTCTTCCACCACAAGGATTTTCTTGAGGCCCTTAGAGAACGCCTCGATGATCTTTGGGTCTAGCGGCCACACCATGCCGATCTTCAGGATGCGAATGCGGCGCTTTTCCGTTTCAAGAGACGTAAGGCCCAGCTCATTCATGGCTTGGCGCAGGTCAGAATAAGATTTGCCCGAGGCGATGATGCCGACTTCCGGTTCATGGGCATCGTGGGTGATCTGGTTGATGTTGTTGGCTTGCGCAAACGCCAGCGCGCGTGGAATCTTCTCTTCCAGCAGTCGCTTTTCCTGCTGCACGGGCAGGTCGATCTCACGAATCCAGACGCCGCCCTGCGGGTCTTGTCTGTCCGGCTTTACCACCTCAATGCGGTCCAGATCCACCTCCACGGTGGAGGCGCTTTCCACCACATCCGTCACCAGTTTTACGCCCACCCAGCATCCGCTGTAACGGCTCATCTCCACGGCCAGAATGCCGTAATCCAGAATGTCCTGCGGGTTGGCGGGGTAAAGCACCGGAATGCCAGAGGCAATCAACGCATGGTCCGACTGGCCTGCCACGGTGGAGGACTTGGCCGCGTGGTCATCCCCACACAGCGCCACAACACCGCCCTTGGGGTGGGTGCCTGCAAAGTTGGCATGGCGGAACGCATCGCCAGAGCGGTCCACCCCCGGCGTTTTGCCGTACCAGAAGCCGACCACCCCATCCTTGTTGCGCATCTTCATGTTGCCCACGTGCTGTGAGCCCCAGATCGCCGTTGCCGCCAGATCCTCATTCACCCCCGGCTGGAATACAATGCTGTGCTTATCCAGATGCAACTGCGCCCGCCACAGCTCCATATCGTAACGCCCAAGCGGAGAGCCGCGGTAACCGGAGATAAAAGCGCCCGTATTCAGCCCCGCCAGCTCATCACGCATGCGCTGCTGCAACGGAAGGCGCACCAGTGCCTGATTGCCTGTGAGAAAGACAACACCGCTGGTCTGCGTGTACTTGTCATCCAGCGACGGGGCGTTGTGGCTCTTGGACGGGGTCGGCACACTGCTTTTTTCTTCAGAAACCATCAGGTAACTCTCACAAATGTCTGGCGTTGCCGGGGTGCGGCAGGAAATTATCTGCGATGAAAAGACCCAAGATTTTTTGGAGATTTGATTATAAGGTGCGGCCTACTCGCTATTACGTAGACCCATACTGCATGAAATATCAGCGGATGTACAATAATCCCTTTGAATACAACAGATACCCAAACTGAACGCCCTGAAGCCTCTGATTTCCTTGAGACTTCAGCAATCCACTACGGCAGTTTCGGCTAGGCTCAGCACACCGGACAACACACAAAAATGGAGCCCGAAAGGCCCCATTTCTGATCGAAAATTCAAGCATTTACAGCATAGTCCGCCTTACTGCGGCAGCAGAACGTCGCCTTTGCCGTTTTGGACGACCAGCAGGATGCAGTCTTTTGGGCCGACGCAGGCGTCATCGTGGAACTCCTGCCCCGGCTGCGTCACGTGCGAGCCCACCGGCAGCACTTCTTTTTTGTCAGCGCGGGTGTGTTCCCACTGTCCCTGCACAGTGATGGCGTTGTAGTCGTTGGAGTGGCCATGCTCCCCCACGTGAAAGCCGCCTGGCATCTTCAGGTACATGCCATAAGGGCCGGTATCACGGTCGCCCCACAACACAGAAATGTGGATCGGCGTGTTGCCAAACTGGGTCCACTCAATGTCTTTCAGCTGGGTCATATGGTCATCATCTCCACCAGCAAAAGCGGCGGTGGACATGGCAATCAAGGCTGCGGTGCTGATGGCTTTCAGGGCTGTCTTAAACATGGCTAATCCTTGTAACTCTCTGTTTTCATGAGCGCAAAGAGATGTGCTCTCGGTGTGAGGCTGAGACTAGCGATTGCCCTGATCCTGTGAAATATGCATAGTTGCAGCGAACAAGGGCGGACATGCATATGAAACTGAACGCAGACGATCTTCTGGTGATTATGCACCTGACCCGCGAGCGAACGCTGGAGAACGCCGCCCTCGCGCTTGGCAAGGACACCTCCTCTGTTTTTCGCGGGATCAAGCGCATAGAAGCCAAGGTGGGCGAGCCGCTGTTCACCCGCTCTCGCGCTGGTTTCAAGCCCCTGCCTCTGGGTTTGGCGCTGTGTGAGCAGGCCGAGCAGATCCATGCAGGGCTTTCCGCCGCTGATGCCCTGCTGGGTGGTGAAGATGTCGGGCTAACTGGTCCACTGCGGGTAACAACCACCGACCTGCTGTTGCAAAGCGTGATCCACCCCCGTCTTGCAGCGTTTCGCAACGCCCACCCAAACCTGCAGCTGGAATTCAACGTCACCAACAGCTTCGAGAACCTGAGCGAGCGGCGCTATGATGTGGCCCTGCGCCCCACCAGCCAGCCGCCGGATGATATGATCGGTCTCAGGCTGGGCACCATCGATTATAAGCTTGTTGGTGCGCCAGAATATCTGGATGGGATGGGGGAGCTTGATTTTCAGGAGCTCACATGGCTAATCCCTGGTGACAGCCTGCAAGCGCACCCGGCGAATGACTGGTTTCGCGACAAAGTCCCCTCACCGGCCAGCCTCATCCGCTATGATAGCATGAGCCTGCTGGCGGATGGTATCCGCAGTGGTCTGGGCGTCGGCATCTTGCCCGACATACCGACGCTTCTTGATGGCCTGCGTGATGTCGGAGAGCAACCTGCCATCTACCAGACCGACCTGTGGCTGCTCTACCATCCCTCAAATCGCGGCAATCTCAAGATCACCGCATTTGATGGATTTGTGAGAGGGGCATTGGGGGCTTAGGTCAAAGGACGTCTGCCATCAGATTTCTCCGCACACCCCACCTGCGAGTCTCCAGAGCTTTGCGGCTGTTTTCAGAAAGATCACCCGCCAGCACAAACCGCACGTTTCTGGTCTTAACATCCTTGGCCGCAAGGCTTCTGGTCACGTTCCAGACGGTCTTTGCGTTGTAGGAGGTCCAGCTCAGATAGTCGTAGGGCAAAACGATGTTCGCCGTGCTGTCAGCCTGGTAAGCCACCACCACATCGTGATGCACTTCCACCTTCTCAATCTTGCTGTCATCATGCAAACGCCCCAGCATCTCCACCAGCATCAGCGCAGAAAACACCTGCGGGCGGGACTGTGCACCGGACGCATGCTTCATGAGAACTTCAATGCCCTCAAGGTCTTTCGCCTCAATCACAAGGCCCGTGAAAATGGTCTTTTCTGTTGGCGTAAAGTGAGCGTTCAGCAGAACGCCCTCAGTGCTTTCCTTGGAGATGCCAGCTTCCGCCAGTCGCTCACGGTTGATATCGGCCATCTCGTCGGGTGTCTTCAGCAGCGTTTTTCTGGTCAGACTGTCCGCCGTCTTAAGGCTGCTGATAATGATGCTGCCCACACCGGGCACAAAGCTCAGCCCCTGATCCACGCCAAACTGTCCCGCGGCATGATAGTTCGCCAGCTCCGTCAACTCATCGCGCAACGGGGTAAAGTGGGTGTACGGATCCACCTTCATCTCAAACGCTAGCTTGCGGATCGCCTCCGGACGACCAAAGAAGCCGCTGATGAACCCGTCTTCTTCACGCTCCGCTGTTTCCGGTGGCATGTTTCCGCGCGTTTTCACAAAGGTCGCCGCTTTGCCCACGCCTTTGCGCACGGACTTCACCATGCCCTTGGCATTGCCATACACGTTTTTGGCTGCGGTGACTGGGGCTGTCACCGTTGTGTAGACCGACTTGATTGGCGTGATGACGGCTGTTCCCGCGCTTCTGGCAAAGGCGACTGCCTTGTTTTTTTCGCGCAGTGCTGCCAGTGCGTTCAGCTCATGGACATGGTCTTCCATAAACTGCTTGCCCTGCACGGTGTAGGCACCATCTTCCGTTTTGATTGCGAAGGTCAGATACCGCCCATTGCTCGGCGCCGCCTCGCTGATTGTGTAGTTTTCGCTCCGTAGCGGCACAGACAAAACATCTGCCGCAGCAAAGTACTTCGGCGGCTCTTCGAGCTTTTTAAACGAAGCCGGACGCTTCGCTGATTGCTCCGGCATCACATCGCTGGCAGCAACTTCATTGTGCGAAGGACTATCAAATAACCCATGCTTATCCTGATGACTTGCACAGGCTGAAACAGACAAAAAAATAACAAGCGTAAATGGCTTTTTGGCGGATAACATAAGATCTCATAGGCCCGGAGAGGAAGGTATATTAGCGGTAAAATCTCATAAGCTAGGTAACGGCACAGTTATGCGGTAACGTGTTGTGATATTTATATTTTTTACAATTCACAGTATAGCTCTTGAAAAGAGACTCGGCAGCACTTCAAAAACCATACCCTCAGTTTCCAAAGCTTTCATGACAACGCCCCGCAAACTAAACTTTATCTGTTAAAACTCAGAATTTCGAACCAGCAACACCCGGCATTTGCAAAGACACTTTATGGAAATCGAACTGAACAGGTCAGAGCAGAAACTTCAGGGTGCTTCCAGTTCGTATGAAGCATTGTCAGGTCATGACAGAGCAATTTTGCATTCCATGATAATGGAACCAACAGTGAGCCAGATTGTCCCCAGAGGCTTCCCAAAAGATCGCTTTTTGGATGAAATCTCACAGCGAGGTTGGGCAAGACCTGTTGAAGTTGAACCCGAAATGACCGCCAATGGCGCCTTTAGGTGCTGGCAAATCACAGACAAGGGCTCAAAGCGTCTGCCAACTTATTTGCTTGCGATTTCGACGGCTAAAATAACAAAGGAAATGGCTGCAAACAGCACAGCAGTTCTGATCAGGTTCCTGCTGAAATTCTCTATTTGCTACTTAGCTTTACTAGTGCTTTTCGCCGCGCTTGGCTTCACAGCAACCAAACTCCAGATAAGTCTCACAGGAACTGGCGGTTACCTCTCTATCGCAGTCGTTACGGTATCACTTTTCGGGGCTCTCTATTTTTCTTCGCGGCTTTGGGTCTTCAAAAAATCAGAGGACAAGCGCCTCCAAAACATTGCCTACGGTCAGTTCATCAGAGAAAAAACCAAGATTGTTTCGATCCTGTTGGCAGGCTCTTTTCTCGCTATTCATGGCAGTGTTGACCTTCTCACTGTGGCAATCGGTCTGAAAGCCGAGCTCGGCGCCCCAATCCGCCTGCTCATTCAATCAGCGCTTCTTAGTGTGCTCGCGATGATCTTCTTGCCCGGTATTCTTGATAAACGCCTGAAACAGCAAGTAAAGAAACGCGCAGCAGCACTCTAGCCGCTGCGCTCAGTCTTCCTCACACCGCCAATATCATCTTTGCGCGGAAGGCGAGGACTGCCTCTGTGGTGTCCTGGTCGAGTTCAGCGCGGGCGCGGAGGACCTGGCCCTGGCGCAGGTCGAACATCAGGCGGGCACGTTCTAATGAGGGAAAGTCAGCGGGCAGGTTGCCCAGCTCTTTTTCCTTGTCAAAGCGGGAGGCGAGACGCTCATCTGCTCCGGTGATCGCCCCTTGAAGTCGCTCGGTGGTGCCTTCCACCTGCCCCACTGTTGTTGAAACGCAGTTACCCAGAAAACACCCCTTGCTGCCGCTTTCGTGGTTGCTGGCGTAATCAATGGTTGAGCGCATGAAGGCGACCACCGCCTTTTTAATATCCGGCTCGGTTTCAAACGCGACCAGCGGTGCGCATCCGTCATCATTGGAATAGCGGTCGATCGCTTCCAGATAGAGCTGATGCTTGTCTCCAAACACCGAATACAGACTTGGACTGTTGATGCCCATGGCTGTCGTCAGGTCCTTCATGGAGGCTCCGTCGTAGCCTTTTTTCCAGAACACATTGATGGCAGCTTGCAGGGCTTCGTCTCGGTTAAAGTTTCTTGGGCGTCCCATTTATTTTGTACCATTCATTACAAAACGATTGACTCTTGTTTGAATTCGAGTTTAATAACGTTCATTACAAAACTCAAGGAGGCTTTTGTGAAACATACAGCATTAGCAGCGGGACAGCCGTTTCCGCAGCTTACAGTGAAGGCTGTTGGTGGTGGCGAACTCTCGCTTGGCACACCTGATGCTGACTTCGACTGGCAGCTGATTGTGGTGTATCGCGGGGCTCATTGCCCACTTTGCACCCGTTACCTGAAGCAGCTCAACGAAAAGCTGAGTGACTTGCATCGCCTTGGCATTGAGGCGCTGGCGGTTTCGGCAGACAGCCTTGAAAGAGCACAACACCAACTGGCAGATGTGCAGCCGGAGTTTCCGGCCGGGTACGGTCTGACCCTTGTGCAGATGCAGGAACTGGGCGTTTACATCTCCAAGCCTCGCTCACCTTTGGAAGCTGAAGCCCCCTTTGCGGAGCCTTCCCTTTTTGTGGTGAACGACAAGCAGGAATTGCAGCTGGTAGACATCTCCAACGCCCCGTTTACACGGCCAGATCTTGGATCCTTGCTGGGTGGGCTGGAGTTTATCCGCAGCCCCGCCAACGCGTATCCAGTGCGTGGCACGTTTAAGTAAATCCGAGGTTTTTTGAGCGGTTTTCCGTAACTGCCAACCTCGTAAAACTCAACTAACACACTGCCCTATATGACGACTTAACTCAGCCGCAACAAGGTCTGGGAACACTCGATAACACTCTGGTGGTCGTGAAAAGACGAAGAAAGATAAGAAAATGACAAAGGCAACACACACTGCAGAAGCCATCCGCGCAGCAATGGATCATCTGATCGACCGCGCCACCAACTATGACATTGACGCCTTGCAAACCATCTATCACGATGACTTCCACACCACGCTTGTTGCGCCAGACAGCAGCGTGACCACCTTCAACAAGCAAGAGTTTATCGAGCACTTCCGAAAACAGGCTGAAGCAGGCAAGCACCAGCTGAACACATGGGCGGAATGGCACGATTTCCATATTCTCGGTGATACCGGCGTTTCTGTGCTGACCCGCAAACACAGCGGCATGAACGACGAAGAAATGAAGCTGCTCTGCAACATTGAATGGCGCTTTGAAGATGGCCGCTGGCAAGTGCTGCGCGAAGCAATCTTCATGCAGCCGCTGGACAGCTGATAACAAGACTTCCCTTCCAATGAGCGGCTTAGGGGGCATCCCCTAAGTCAACACCGTGGCGGAGCCGAGGTTCCTCCGCACTCTGGTCGCGCCGGAGCCTGAAAGCATGCGCTCATGGCGGTTTCGCCTTCTTTTTGAACCTCACTGGAGAATTCTTATGAGCAATCGTCTGGCAAACAAAGTTGCCTTCATCACCGGAGGCAACAGCGGAATAGGGCTTGCCACCGCGAAGGCCTTTGTGGCTGAAGGTGCAAACGTCGTCATTTTGGCCCGCACACAGGCAAAAGTGGATCAGGCAGTCGCCAAAATTGGTAAAAACGCAATGGGTGTTGTCGGTGATGTAGCCGATTTGCCTTCTCTGCGCAGAGCCTTTGAGCAAGTCAAAGAAGTCTATGGCAGAATTGATGTTGTCTTTGCCAATGCGGGTGTTGCTCCGGCCACCCCGCTGATTGAAACCGGCGCGGAACAGCTGGACCGTGTGTTTGACGTCAACTTCAAAGGCGCTTTCTTCACCGTGCAATACGCACTGCCGCTTTTGGCACCTGAGGCCTCCGTGGTGCTCGTGGGCTCCTGCATCAGCGAAATGGGCACAGCGGGTTACTCAGCCTATGCCGCCTCCAAAGCTGCGGTGCGCTCCCTCGCCCGCACGCTGACGCCAGACCTTTATGAGATCGGCGCACGCATCAACGTTCTCAGCCCCGGCCCTATTGATACGCCTGCTCTTTCCAACGGCGGGCTTACAGACGAGCAGGTGAAGGCCACAAACGAAGCCTTTGGCAACCTTCTGGCCGCAGGCCGCGTTGGACAGCCAGAGGAGATGGCAGCCGTCGCTGTGTTCCTCGCCTCCTCAGAGTCTTCCTTCATGCGCGGCGCAGATGTGCAGGCGGATGGAGGCATGAACCAGATCAGGCTGCCTCGCGCGTCCTGATAGCGGCTTAGACATGCTCGCCCATCCCGCAAGCGGGGTGGGCTTCTCATTCAACATTCTCAAGGTTTTACATCATGCCATCAGTCAATCCCGGCACTGTCATACTCAACGGCGAAAATCCTTTCATCTGGCTGAGCGAGACCAAAGACGGCCCAAGCACATCCGAGGCAAGTCTCTGGACCATCACATATTCCCCCAAAGGGGCTGGCCACGCTCTGTTCATCAAGAGTGAACTGACCAACGATGAATGGCGCATCTACACCGACAATGTGGAGATGACCCGCTGGCTGCAATCCACTGTGCAGGGCATGCTGGGGCCAGACACCAAAGACCAAAACATCCCAACCATCAACGCCGAGTTTGACCGAAGCGGTGACACCCAAAAAGCATGGAGACAGACCATCCGCAGCGAAGAGGATGAGATCGTGATGTCATGGTTCGATATGCACCAGCCTCTGCTCGTCAGCGACGAGACTGTCAGCGATCTGCCGCTCCGCCCTTATGGCGTGAGCGCGGTGATGATCCCGGCGGAAAAGGCAGTGCTCACGGTCAATGGACAACAGGCCCGCGGCCAAATCTGGCCTATGGATCTGGATGGTCACCCCTTCACCACCGGCGCTCTGGCCTTCTCAGAAAGCTGGCGTGCGTAACCGCTACTCTTCTCACCCCACAAGACAACAGGAGATCAAAATGACACCGTACACAATGACCCGCCGGCGCGTGATGCTGACCTTGGCTGCCACGGCTGCCAGCACCATGCTGCCACCCATCAGTTTCGCAGGTGAGCTGGCCACCATGAAGCTTGGCGGGCTGGAACTTTCCACGTTCTCAGATGGTTACTTCAACCTGCCCAACAACTGGTTTGGCAATGCGAATGCGGAAATTCTTGCAACAGCGGGTGACCCTGTTGTTGTTGGCGCTAATGTCTGGCTGATCCGTGCGGGAAAACGGCTGGTGCTGGTTGATACGGGGTCAGGTGTCGTTTTTGCGGAGACAGACCCAAATGTAGGCAAGTTGGATGCCTTGCTCGCCGCACAGGGCATCAAGCAGGATGAAATCACAGATATCGTCATCACCCACATGCACGCTGATCATATTGGTGGATTGCTGGGTCCAAATGCCGGTGGTTTCAGCAATGCAAAAATCCATATGGCAGAGGCTGAATGGACCTTCTGGACAGACCCGGCACTGGCAGAACGCGTTCCAGATGAAATGAAACCTCTCGTCGAAGTCGCCCAAGCGATCGCAGCGCCTCTCAAAGATCGCGTTATGACCTATCAAGGTGAAACAGACTTGGGGGACGGACTGGTGCTTGTGCCACTTCCCGGCCACACACCAGGACACAGCGGGCTGCGCATTGCTGGTGGCGGCAAGGAACTCTGGATCATCGGCGACGCCATCATCTCGGAGGTTTTGCAGTTCAGGAATCCTGAAATCACATACGGCCTCGACATCGATCCGCAGCAAGCCATCAAAACACGCAGGGAACTGCTCACTCGCCTTGCAGAAAGCGGCACCCCACTGGCAGCCACACACCTGAGCTATCCCGGCATGGGCCATGTCACACAGGACGGCGATGGCTTCATCTTCAAGCCCCTGAGCTAATCGCTTGGGTCGCGCCTCACTTTGGCAGCAGTTCAGCCGGTTGCACGCACCTCTTCAAGCGGTGTGCAATCGGTTTTCTTGCTCAGGATCATCAGCTGGCTTAGCATGACCGCCTGTATTTTCAGGCGCATCATGCGCTGACAAGTCATTTGAGCAAGGTGATTTTGAGATGAAACCCACCAGCATTTCTGAGCTGACAGCAGAGTTTGGCGTGATCCTGTTTACGGAAAACTTTGAGCTCTGTGTGCAGTTCTATGAGCACACTCTGGGCCTGCAAGTTATTGAACGCACGCCGGATCTGGTCAGTTTTCGCTTTGGCAGCAGCTATCTTATGGTTGAGCGCGGCGGGCACGGCAGCCCCACGCAAAAACCGCGGAGGCAGAACCCCTGCGTCCTGCGGTTCAACACGGACGACATGGACACAGCCATTGAGCTCCTGAACGCTAACGGACTGGATGTTCAGCCTCAAACATTCGACTGGGGCACAATCGCAGCCTTTACCGATCCGGATGGCAACCTGTGTGAGCTGAAATCCCCGGCCCTCGTGGGAGCGTGACAGAGCATCTCCCCGAAAACCTTTGGGCCATCGGGGATGTGTTTCAGCGCAGGAAAGCGGAGCTTATTTCCAGTAGTTGTTGGCCGCTGCAACAGTGCTGAAGTGCTCAGCGATGGTTTGTGAAGCTGCGATCAGAGACTCTGAATCATATTCATACATCAAGCGCATGGCAGAGCGGACTTCGGCATCCGGCTGCATGAATTTGATCGCCATGCGGGAAAGTTTTACTGCAAGCTCATAGCCCTCTTGCGGGTTGGCTGTTTGCAGCGTTGGGAGCCAGTTCTCATCCATAATTCGCATCCTTTTGATTTGGCGATTTTGGAAGAGTCAAACAGGCAAGAGACAAGCGCAATCTCCCCAATTTCCATTGGGATTTGTAGGAGGGGATCCTCAAAGAAACAGGCAGAAGCAACGCCACTCCTGCCTGCAAACTCTAGAGATTAGTTGCCGATTTTTTGGTAAACAGCAGGCTTGCCGCCCAGCACGGATGGGATTGCAAACACAGTATACTGAGTGTCTTCAGTTTGCTCACCCATGCCCAAAGACCCCATTGGCATTCCTGGAACTGAGAGGCCTTTGATGTCCGGACGCTCCGTCAGCATGCGATTTACAGCATCCAGCGGTACATGTCCTTCAATCACATACCCATCCACGATCGCGGTATGGCACGCCTCCAAATCTTCTGGTACGCCCACCTGCTGCTTGACGCGGTAAAGGTCATCCGTCTTTTTCACGATCACGTTGAAGCCCGCTTTATCAAGAGCGTTGCCCCAAGCCGTGCAGCATCCACAATTTGGAGATTTGTAAAGCGTGACGTCTTTATCGCCTTCAGCATGAGCAGGCAGCGTTAAAGCGCTTGCACCAAGAACAGCAGTGAACACGCCAGCAAGTAGATTACCCTTGGAGATCATGAGTCTATCCAATCCAGTTTATTATTTATTTCAGTTAGTTAGAGTTTTGAGGTCTAAGCAACTGAATGGATTGGAGGCCTGTCTATACCGCTGGTTTGAGCAGAGTACACCGGTAATAAAACCGGCACAGACATGCTGGAGCTGCGGTATAAAGGAGAGATTGCATTGGTCTGATCCAGCAGGCCAAGTGTCGCCATACAGGCAGTCATACCTGTTGCCATGGCTGTCTCTGTTTCACAGCAGCAACAAGATGATTTGTCAGAGATCATATGCTCCATGGCAGCTGCATTCTGCTCAGCCAGAGCGAGCTTTTGTGCTGCACTGTTAGACGCCATTTCGCCCTGCATGCTCATGGCATAGGGCGTGGTGACGAACAGCGTCAATAATATGATCAGCACACGAAACATGGCTGCAACCTAAGGGCACATTACGGCAGTTTCAAGTTAAACTGTTGTAATCTCCTGCGTAGGACAGCGTGACATTTATGCGCACCAGATTTTTCATTTTTCCCGAAAAAGCACTTGACCTCAACTTAACTTGAGGAAGTACTTGAATGTCATCTCATCACAAGCGGGCTGAGGCTGTTCCCCTCAATTGGCACAATTTTGCGCTTTTGCCTCACCTGACTAAACTGGAGTACTGACATGAGTGAACCAAAAGCCGCCTACCTTGTCGCCAGCAGCTTTATGCCAAGAGACCATGGCTCAATCGATGCATACGGCGAAAAAGCCGTCCCACTATTCGAAGCGGCAGGTGGGGAATGCATCATCTTTGGCGGACCCGATCAGCCTTTTGAACATCTGGAAGGCGTATGGAACACAAACGCGCAACTGACGCTTTTCCGGTTCCCAAGCATGGACGCGCTCATGACGCTCTGGAACTCCCCTGAATACCAGGCAATCAAACACCTTCGCACAGACGTAATCCCGCCAAACTTCACGATTGCTGTGGAATCCAGCATCTAAATCACATCCCCCCAAAGGCATTAGGGCGCTCTGTCCTCCCCAAGAATACGACAGAGCGCCTGCCTTCACGCAAAGCGTGCTGTACGGGCAACAGACGTGCTTTATTTCGCAGAAACGCTGGGTTTTGCAGACAGGGCCATGATCTGCCGATAGTCTTCAAAGATTATTTCTTTGAGATTTTACTGATGTCTGTTGCACGCCCCATCCTGTTTTATCAACTCAGCCTCACCAGCTTTCACTTTCCCCGTGCTATGCTGGGTGTACTGTTTCCCTACCTTGTAACTGTCTACCTTGCTGAGAGCCCGGAACGGGTGAGCTATGCAATGACGGCTTCTATGCTGCCCAACCTGTTTGTGCTGCTGTTTGCCGGGGCCGTCGCTGATCGCTTCAACAAGCGCAAGCTGCTTGTTTTGCTACACATCGCCAATGCGGTCCCCGTAATAGCGTTGACTGTGCTGCTTCATCTCGGCTTTATCGGGTTTGAAGGCCTGCTCCTCTTTGCGCTGCTCTTTGGCACCACACTGGCATTCGTTCAGCCTACGCTGGATGGCATGCTCAACCACATTTCATCCATGCACATCGGGCGCAGCGTGACGCTTTCCGTGGGGATGCTCTACCTCGTCACGCTGGCAGGCTTTGCACTTGCCAGCAGTGTGGAGTGGGTTGGTGTTGCACCGTTGCTTGCCATCTCCAGCACGCTCTTTCTGGTTGGCATTACAACAAGCCTGCGTTTGCCAGACACGCCAACACTTGCGGAAAAAGACAGACCCAGCATCCTCAGTGAAATTCGTGAGGGACTGGCTTTGGTGTTGTCTTCCAAAACTCTGAGATTGCCTGTGTTTCTGATGAGTTCAGCCGGCCTCATACTGGGCGGTCCCTATGCCGTTCTGGTACCGCTTATGTTACGGGATACCTATCACGCCACAGGTTTTGACTTCGCATTTGCCTTCGCTGTCTTCATGGTTGGCGGGGCATGCTCCAGCGGCTTGCTCCTCAAACTGGGAGCAATCAGAAATCCAGTCCCACCGCTTGTTGTGGGTTACAGTATGGGCGGCTTTGCACTGCTGTTTTGGGCGATGTCTCCACCTTACTGGGCTTTTCTTGGCAGCATCTTCTTTTGGGGCGTTGGCGGTGGCATCTGCCTCAACATGAGCCGCACCATCTTGCAGGAACAAGCGCCCTCAACCCACAAATCCCGCGTGCTCAGCGTCATGTATCTGGGTGATGAAGGCGGTGCTCCTGTTGGCAGTCTTATAACCGGCGTGTTGATCACCACCCTCAGCCTCTCCAGTGCCTCCATCATTCCCGGCGTTGTGGTGCTCTTCATCTCCCTCCTTCTGTTGCTTGCGCTAAGCGCACAGAGGAGTGAGGCAAAAGCAACACAGGATGCGGGGCAATGACGGGCAAGCTGTATGTGCCTTGACTTCCCGTGCAAACCGCATAATCTCTGGCCCGATCAAAACGCGAGGAGATAAAGCGATGAACAAGAACAGGACAACACATTCAACCTGCCCTGTTTCTGTAAGAGTTCATCGCCATGCCTTTATCTATCTCACTCAATCATCTGTCTTACGCACGTCCTGACGGTACTGCGCTTTTTTCTGATCTCAACCTTCAGTTTTCTCAACACCGCACTGGCCTGATTGGCCGCAACGGCACTGGCAAAACAACACTGCTGAACCTCATCAGCGGTGCGCTGACACCTGCTTCCGGCTCAGTCTCCGTGCAAGGGTCCATCGGCTTGCTAAAGCAGCAGCTGCAAAGCGGGCCACAAGAAACACTCGCAGACCTGTTTGGCATCACCGAAGCTCTGCGCGTCCTGCAAAAGGCTGAGGCAGGAACTGCCAGTATGGACGAGTTGGCTCACGCAGACTGGACGCTGGAAAGTCGCATGGAAGCGGCCCTTGCCCAGATGGGGCTGGAAATCTCCACTGATCACCCACTCTCCGCCCTCTCAGGCGGGCAAATCACCCGTTGCAGGTTGGCGGCTCTTCAGTTTCATGATGCTGATTTTCTGCTGCTGGACGAGCCAACCAACAATCTGGATGTAGATGGGCGGCAGGCTCTAGGCACCTTCCTCGCCAAGTGGCGCAAGGGTGCAATCATCGTCAGCCATGACCGTGCCTTGCTGGAGCAGATGGACTGCATTGTTGAACTGACCACACTGGGAGCCTCCGTGTTTGGCGGCAACTACAGCTTCTACAAAGCCCAAAAAGAACAGGAACTGGCAGCCGCTGAGCAAGATCTGGCATCTGCTGAAAAGCGTATTGGCGACCTGAACCGCAAGATCCAGAGCGTTGCCGAGCGCAAAGCCCGCAAGGATGGAGCTGGTCAACGCGCCCGCGCCAAACGCGACCAACCCAAGATCCTTCTCAACGCCATGCGCAACAAGGCTGAAAACAGCCTTGGAGAGAACGCTAATCAGGCCTCCCGACTGCGCGAGGAAGCGGAACAACACTCCAAGGCAGCCCGCGAAAAGATCGAGGTTCTGGAACAGCTCAGCATCAGTATCGCCTCCTCTGGTATTGCCAGCGGTCAGCGGGTGCTGACAGCTGAGGGCCTGAGCGTGGGCTATGAGAAAGATCAGCCTTTGCTTCACGATTTTTCGCTCGTGATAACGGGGCCGGAACGCATTGCCATCAAAGGCACGAATGGAACTGGCAAGACCACGCTTCTGAAAACGTTGACGGGTAAGCTCCCACCCCTGTCCGGCAGGTGCCAGCTGCACCCATCTGCTCGTGTGCTGGACCAGACCGTTAGCCTGCTGAACCCGGACCTATCGGTGCTGGAAAACTTCCGCGTGTTGAATCCGGAGCAGGATGAAAACACCTGCCGCGCCATCCTTGCCCGCTTCCTCTTCCGCGGAGACGCTTCCACTCAGCAGGTCAAAACCCTCAGTGGTGGCATGATGCTCCGCGCCGGCCTCGCCTGCGTGCTCGGCGCAGCCCAGCCCCCCAAACTGCTCATCCTGGACGAACCCACCAACCACCTCGACCTCACCGCCATTGAGGCCATCGAATCCGCCCTCACCACCTACAACGGCGCCCTCCTTCTAGTAAGCCACGATGCCACGTTTCTGGAGAGTATTGGGGTGACAAGAGAGGTGGTGTTGGGGGAAGCGGTGGGGGTGTGAAACAAAAAAGCGGAGGCTCACCACCCCCGCTCTCAAAACGCTTAGAACTTGTAGCTCACTGAGCTTTTGAAGTTAACACCCTTCTCAGGCGCTGCTCCATCAGCAAAATAAGGGCGGTAGTTCTTGTTGAACATATTCTCAATGGAAGCACGGGCCTCCAATCCCTCAAAACGCCCCTCTTTTGGAGTCCATGTCAGAAACACATCATGGACTGCATAGCCTTTACTCGGACGATACAGGCTGGTGTAGTTATCTGGCACCCGGTCCTGAGCATCGACAAAACGGCCCTTCCAGCCAAATGTGATGTCCGCTTCTGGTACCTTGTAGCCCAGGCTGACGACCAACTTTGCTGGAGCAACTTCAGAGACGTACTGGTCCGTGGTTGCATTGACGTCTTTAAGTGTCCCATCATGCTTACCCTGCATTCTGGAATACGCAATGCTACCGAAGAACCGCTCACTGTCGTAATACAACTCGGCTTCAAAGCCCTGCGTATAGTAGCCAGCAAGATTGCCATATGTTGGCGCAGGAGCGTCATAGCTTCTCGAGTTCTCACTCAACAATCGATAAATGTTGTTGGAGACATCATTGCGGTAGATCGCCATACGACCAGTAATCGTGTCGTTCTGTATCAGCACATTCTTGAAGGTTGAAGCCACACCGATACGTTTGGCAGAAACACGCTCATTTTGCAGTTGCGTTGCCGTCGCACGTGAGCTGCCTACATCATAGAACTCATCAACCAGTGGGGCACGAAGCTTATAAGCATAGTCACCAAAGAGTTTGATGTTAGGTGTCAGAGAGTAAACTGCACTGATGCTAGGAGAGAATCCAAAGCGCTCTACAGTACCGTAATCATGATTCATCTCTGGATTGTTATATTTAGGTGCAAGGTTGGATTCACCTTTGGAATGAATGTAGTCATAACGCAGCCCCGGCGTCAGTTCTAATCCAGCAAAACCAATCGTGTATTCACCCCAAGCGGACCAAATTGTCTGCGTTCCACTCGGAATATTATAAGGCTGCAAGTGCCCATCATTGTACTCAGGCCGCCCAACATAACTCTTCTTAAAAGCCATACTGTCGCGAATTTCGTGGCGCATCTGCACGCCATATTTCAGCGTATTTTCAAAATCACCCCAATTAAAGGCGGAGGTGTTTTGAAGGTCCAGTTTGTAGATGGAATAGTCCAGTGTGCTGTCGTCACCCCCAACATAAAGGCCTGCACTGTAGTCCGGATCAGAGACGGGTACCCGACGCGTGTCATGCTGGGCTGTCTTGGAGTAAGAAGCCTTGAACGCCAAATCAATAAGATCGCTGTCTGGGTTATATTCATAAGTCCCGCTCAATGAAGTATCCTTCATCTCACGGTCAACAGCCTGAGTTTTCAGGTATTCTTCCAAGGAGCCATACTTATTCAAAGACCACTGCGAAGCCGTTATCAAACCACGTCTGGCAGCCCATGGTTTGTAGTCATCGCTGTAAGAATGTATGCCACTTAACTCAAAGAAGTGGTCCTCACGCTCCAGGCTTGCTTTGAAATGCCCTGTCAACATGCTGCCCGCAGAAAGAGTCAGATCTTCGTCATTACCTGCAACTGAGTAGTCATCGTTGGTTCGGTGCGTTCCAGCAACCAACACTTCAAAGCCTTGCTCCTCCGAGCGGGCATAGGTGGCAGCTGATTTGACGAGCTCATTGCCGTTGGAAGCAAAGCCGACTTTCGCAAAAGCACCATACGACTGGCCATCACGCAACATGTCCGAAGCGCTCTTAGTTGTCATCTCAACAGAGCCTCCGAATGCACCATACTTTTCGGCCGAAAAAGTCCCCTTGGTGATATCAATGACCTTAAGCAGTTCAGGGTCGATAAAGACCGATCCTTGCTGGTACTTCTCAAAGGACTTCTGAGCGCCATCAATGGTGATTTCAATATCTTCAGAGTCGCCAAACGCCATCATGTTGATGGATTGCCCCAGAACGCGGCTGTTACCGATCAACTCAATACCAGGGAGGCTGGAGAGCAAGCCAGGAATCGTCGCGGACTGAGTGCGGTCAATCAGGTCACTTGTGATTTCGGACTGCGCAATAGTGTCCTTGTTGTCTGTAGACCCGGTCACAACAATCGGGTCCAGCGCGTCGGTATCTTCGCCTTCTTTCGATTTATTGGATTGAGCTTGAGCAGATTGCACAGATAGTGAAAAAGCGCAGGCGACAAGCACTAGGGTGCTGCAAGCCTGCTCCGGTCTCGGAGAGAACTTCATTATATTACCGATGTTTATAGAAAGAGAGATTGGCTTGCGGCTGGCCTCTAACTATAAAACATGAGTAATATAATCAAGTTTTATTTTTGGAGTTTTGGATAAATATTTCTCAACGCTTACAAGTGGTAGAAATCGATTCCTACAGTTCTGCGATAATTGACGCACTCACGAAATCTGAAACCAATCAGCTTCCCCGAAGTCAAAGGTGCGTCACCTTCAGTGCTCCGCCCCAGCGGCTGTTGAGGTAGTTGGCGACGAGGGAGCGGTGGCATTGGTGCGGGAGGTGTTCGGAGCAGAGGAGGCAAGCGCCCTCGAACATATCTGCTTTGAACTTGCTCTCCACCTTGCGCTGGGAGAGCAGGCCCATGAAGCGGTCTTTGAAGATGGTCCAGTCGCCCTTCTCTTTCTTGAAGGCTTTGAACATATCCTGATCCGGTGCCAGCAATGGCTCGTGCTCATAGCCAATGCCGCCAATGGCTTCCAAAAAGAAGGCCAGATCATTGGACTTGGCAAAACCAGCCAGCTGAGAAGTGTTATTGAGGCGCACATCAATCACCTTCTTGACGCCCGCACTTTGCAAGCGGCCAAAGAAGTTCTCTGCTGTTGTTTTGGTGAAACCGATTGTTGTCAGGGTCATATCAATCACTTTGTCTCTCAGTCAAGCAAGCCTGTTTTAGTTCATCGGCAACACGGGTGCCATGTTCGTGATCAAAAGCAGGGCCATGCTCACGTTGAACAGAGCAATGCGATTGCCTTTTGCCAGCAGAGTTCGCAGGGCTGAACCAGAAAGCGCCCATATGCTGATGCTGGTGCTGGTGCTGGGAATGTTCACCACAGCAAAGACCGCAATCAGCAACATCAAGCTGGTCATGTAGTTCTCAGCACTGGTGTAGGAAACAGTTACAATCAGCGCCACAGCCCAGGCCTTTGGGTTGAGCAGTTGGAATAGGAGATTTGTTGGCTGGCAGGGCTCTGCAAGATGGCTGTCTCCAAGTAGGTGAAGGGCCTGCAACAACCTCTTTGCTCTGCGGATTTTGTCAGTTTGATGA
Source organism: Pseudovibrio sp. W74 (assembly GCF_001623085.1). NCBI lineage: Bacteria > Pseudomonadati > Pseudomonadota > Alphaproteobacteria > Hyphomicrobiales > Stappiaceae > Pseudovibrio > Pseudovibrio sp. W74. Next base: position 468,722 of record NZ_LMCJ01000021.1, on the reverse strand, counting down.
GGAGCTTGACCATCCGATCCTCTCCAGCCTACCGTCTTCCCTACGGCTACGCTTGCAGGATCTGGGCTCGGAGCCTTAGTTAGCAGCAACGCTCAAACTCATAGCCCTGGAAGCAAACTTTAACGGGCAAGGCTCTAGTGCCATTTTAATCCGATTGATTGAAACAATCGTCATTCAGAGTACGCGAACGCTCAACGCCCAACCCAGCGAAGATGCACAGACAGGCTTTATCGCGGCGCTGGCTGACAAGTCCCTCGCGTGCACAATCACCCAGATCCACCGCGCACCCGAGCAGAACTAGCAAGTCACCAGCCTAGCCGAAGTTGCAGGCATGTCGCGCGCCAGTTTCGCCCGCCATTTCATTCGGCGCGTGGGCAAATCACCCATGGAGTATGTGCGAGACTGGCGCTTGATGCGCGCGCGCAGCCTACTGACTGACACCAACCTCAGCAGCGATGAAATCGCCACCCGCTGCGGCTACAACTCCCTCCCCTCCTTCTCCAAACTCTTCAAAAAACGCTTTGGCATGGGGCCGGGAACATTTCGGAAGAATGGCGAGAGAGAGTAAGAACCCTGTAATTTATGAAGCAAAAGCCTCGGTATTTACCGAGGCTTTTGTCGATCATATTTATAATTTACTGATTAAAAGTCATATTTGCTACAAGAGACGGAAGCTTCGTTTTCATCTGTTTAATCGCATATTTTTTTGTAGGCACCAGTTCCACCGTTACTTTTTCGTCGGAGAAATATCCGCCCTTTTCGCGAGTTACGAGCTGTATAGTTCCGATATGACTGATCTCATTTGCGCTAACTGTAAAGCTTGGCGCACGTTGAGAAAGCTGCTTAGATGATGCTGGTATGTATCCACCAGAGAGAAGCCCACCAAAATTTATTGAGTATTGTTCTTCACAAATTATCCTACTAATCCAATAATCTCCAGCTGGAAGCGCTTTATAGCCTGGTCTGGATAGTAAACTCTTAAATAAAACCGCCTCACCATCGCTAAACTTATAAACTGTGTTTGTCCTTTTACTCTGGAAAAACAAGATAGGCAGCCTGCACCGACGCGAGCCGTAATGCAAATCTGTAAACACTATGCCTTTGCCAGCTTTCAATTCTTTGTTTATTTCTGCAATGGCTTTTATGTTTTCCGTTACTTCGTTAGGGCCACCGCTAGTCGTAGTACAAGCGCCCAATAATAATAATCCAAGAATAGATTGCTTTTTTAACATTCCAACCAACATCAGAGTACTTTCAATTTAACTCAAAATCATCATGGCTGAAGAAAGCACCCAGAGCATACCCCAAGCTGAACTCGTAAATTTACTCAATTAATAGGTGTAGATTAATGCCAACCCCCAAACCGTGCTTGTGCTTCCGATACCACGAGATCGCGGAACCATTTGTGGGCGGGGGAGGTACGGTTGCGGATGTGCCAGATGGCGCTGATGCCAACGTCGACGACAGGGGCTGGGCACTTGCAGGAGGCGAGGCCGGACTTTATGCCACCACATATCAGTTTGCGAGGCATGGTGGCAATCAGGTCTGTGCCTGGCAATGTCGCAGCAAGAGCGTTGAAGCTGGGGGCAGAATAAACCGTTTGGCGTTTGTGGCCCAACTCAGCCAATGCGCGGTCAATGAATGTCACTTCATCAGCGGTTACCAGCATGTTGGCATGCGGTGCCGCGACATATTTTTCCAGCGTGTCCGGAGCATCTCGCGTTTTAGGATCGTAGAACACCACAAACTCATCATCAAACAGCGTTTGCGCAACAAACTCATGGGAGTCTGGTGGTGGCAGCGGGGTGAACAGCAAATCGGCATCGCCATCCACCAGTGAGGCGACCTCGTGACGATGAGACAGGCGACAGCGGAGAGTTACACCAGGAGCCTCCTGCCGTAAGCGCTTGATTACTGAGGGGATCAGCAGGTTATGGTCTTCATCACGACAGTCGATCACAAAGCGGTTGGTTGCGGTGGACGGATCAAACTTTGACGGTTCACCGATCAACGCCAGCGTTTGCAGCAGCTCTTCCACCATGGGCATCAGAGCATCCATACGCTTTGTCGGCACCACATTGCGGCCTGCTTTGACGAACAGCGGGTCTCCCAAAAGACCCCGCACCCGCTCCAATCCATGGCTGACGGTGGACTGGTTTACGCCCATCATCTGCGCAGCCTGCGTCACTGATCCGCTTTCATGGATCAGCTTCAACATCATCAGGGCACGGCCATCAAGACCTAAATAATTCATTTTCTGCATAGTTCTTATTGAATTAATGCATTTGTATTCATTAAGCCAGCCCCTCATGTATCGGCAGAACGCACACTCTCAATTTCAAAGGAACAAAATATGCAGGATAAGAGAGTTTCTGTCGCTGTTGCCTACCACTCTGGTTTTGGTCACACCGAAACGCTGGCGAAGTCTGTCGTCAATGGCATCAATTCAATTGAAAACGCAGATGGTGTGCTGGTCGATGTCACTGGTTTAAACGGCGACTTTGCCATTTTGAACAACGCTGATGCCATCATTTTCGGTTCACCAACCTATCTGGGCTCTGTCAGCGGTCCCTTTAAGATGTTCATGGATGAAACCTCCAAGGTCTGGTTTGACCGTGGTTGGCAAAATAAGCTGGCGGCTGGCTTCACGGTATCGGCTTCACAGTCTGGCGATAAGATGACTACTCTCGTGCAGATGTCTGTCTTTGCAGCTCAGCAGGGTATGATTTGGGTTGGCGCCAACGATATGGCAGGTAATAACTCCAGTGCTGGCTCCGTTGAAGACATCAACCGCCTCGGTTCTTATCTGGGCATGATGGCACAAGCTAACGTGGATGAAGGGCCAGATGTGGCGCCACCAAATGCAGATCATCGCACGGCAGAATCCTTTGGCAAGCGCATTGCGGAAGCATCCCTGCGCTGGGGCAAGGCTCCGGCCACTCAACCACAAGAGCTGGAAGCAACGGCTTAAGGCTTTACTGACAACGTAAAAGTCGACTCTACAAAAACGCCAAGCAGCATAAACTGTTGTCTCAACGACTTTTGCAAAACTGGCCCCTCTTTGCCGAGGGGCCTTTTTCGTCAGGCGGCCTGAAAGTCGTGCAGGATGACATTGAAACCTTCATCAACGGTTGGCACCTGAAAGTATTTGGTGAACTGCTCAAACTGAGCTTCACTGACCGTAAACTGATGCTCGCCTGCCTCATTACGGACCCAAAGGCGTTCCTTACACACCTCATCGGGCACGGAGAGATAATGCAGCTCATGGGCGACATTAGCAGCTTCGAACAAGCTCTTCATCCACTTGCGATCCCGCATCGTGTTGGCCTGAAAGTCCAACGCAACAGAAACACCATGCTGCAGCAGGCCCACAATGTGCGGGCCAAGCGCTTTTTTCACGCGGGCAGAATACTTCACGTAGTCTTCCAGCGTATTCAACTCATCGGGAAAGAGCGTAGCGTTCCAATGATCTTCGCTGATCAGCACCGCATGATGATCATTCACCAGATGCGTGAGAAGAGTGGATTTGCCGGAGGCAATCTTTCCGCATACCAGAAGCAGTTTTGTTTCCTGAGCAGTCATAATTACCTCCGTAAAAATCTATTCCAAAATTATAGATCTATCATACTCATATTCACCTCAGGTTGCACAATGTGACATAGCACCCCGAATCCATAAAAATCTTAAGCATTTCTGCCATTTATACGAAGTCTTTACATGCATCACATCTCGCAAAATAAGTATTTACACCTATTTATGAGTGAATAGATTTCCGTCAAAATGCCCGCCGCTGACAAGTGAAGCATAAGGTGATAGCCCCCAATGCCAGCGGATACGGCTATCTTCCTTTGTCGAGGTACAAAAAACAATGGACGACGCTTCTGGTTGTCGACCGATCACCGGTGAGGTTCTGATCAGGGAGCCTTACCAATGATAGAGCTTCTCCTTGAGCCACAGGTTTGGCTAATCTTTCTTACCCTGTTTGGACTAGAGCTGATTTTGGGCGTTGATAACGTCGTGTTCATTTCGGTTCTGTGTGAGCGCCTTCCTGCACACCAACGCGCGATTGCCCGAAACCTTGGTATCGGACTGGCCGTGCTTGCCCGTGTGGGGCTTGTGTTCTCCATCAGCTGGGTGATGTCCCTCACCTACTCGCTGTTTCAGGTCAGCACCGTTGATATCAGCGGTCGTGACCTAATCCTTATTGGCGGCGGCGCATTCCTGCTGGCCAAGAGCGTGGTGGAGTTGAAACACCTGTTGGTGGCGAGTGATACCGAGCACGCACCTCACCTGGCAAACGGCATGACAGTCGTGCTGCTGCAAATCGTGGCGATGGACGCCGTGTTCTCCATGGACTCGGTGATCACCGCTGTTGGTTTGACGGATGATTTGCCAATCATGGTCGCCGCAATTCTGGCATCTGCCGTTGTCATGGTGCTGACAGCTGGTGCAATCAACCAGCTCGTCACAAAGCACCCGGGCCTGAAAGCGCTGGCCCTGCTGTTCCTTATTTTGCTCGGTGGTCTTCTCATGGCTGAGGGCTTCGAGATCCACATCAACAAGGGCTATGTCTACTTTGCGATGGCTTTTGGTTTGCTGTTGGAGATCGTCCACATTCAGCTGAGCAAGAAGATAAAGGCTGTTCAGAAACGCCGGAAGTCCAACATCCGGTACCTGACCAAGCCTTCAAGGCCGGGCCGCGTGGAAAACAGGCAAGCAACCCGCTTCGGCAGTTTAGCGAACCTATAGGGTTTGATCAGCATTTCTGCTTAGGCAGAGCAGGTGGAGACCGATACAGAGGGGATTAGCTGCTCTAATCTCTATAAGAATCGGATCTCTGTCTGTGCTGGAATTACTCGCGATTTGCTTTATCGGTCTGCTCGGCGGTGTCGCCGTTGGCCTGCAAGCGCCTATGGGCGGTATTATGGGCCAACGCGTTGGCGGAGCTGCCGCCAGTGTCATCATTCATGCAGGCGGATTGATCGCTTCGCTTGCCCTGCTGTTTGCGCGCAAGGGTGAGCAGATCAGCGAGTGGCGCACCATTCCGTGGTACATGCTGGCCAGCGGTGTCTTTGGCCTCATCCTCTACCTCACCATCACGCAAACCCTGCCAAAGCTGGGCGCAACCTCTGCTGTGCTGCTCATCATCGTCGGGCAGTTAATGGCTGGCATGGTCATCGACCACTTCGGCCTCTTCAATCTGCCCATTCGCTCCATAGACCTCAGCCGCGCCCTCGCCGCCATGCTGCTAATCTCCGGCGCTTATTTGATGGTGCGGTAAGTCTCAGGAGCCTCAGAAATGCAGAAGGTCATTGTCACAGGAAGTTCTGGTCGCATTGGCAGCGAGATCGTCTTAGCTCTCAAGCCAACTTACGATGTTATCGGCATAGATCGCGTCGTTGCATCAACAACAACACACATTGCTGACATTTCTGATGCAGACACTCTGCAGCGCCTCTGTCAGGGTGCGTTCGCGGTGATCCACTCAGCCGCTCTCCATGCACCGCATGTAGGCGTGTTCTCGGAGGATGAATTTCACCAGATCAATGTAAAGAGTACAGTCGCGCTGGCTCGCATGGCGCGTGCGGAAGGTGTTCAGCGTTTCATTTTCACCAGCACCACAGCTCTTTACGGACAGGCCAACACGCTTGCAGACAAAGCAGTCTGGATCACAGAGCAGGTGGAACCACAGCCACGCACGATCTATCACCGCACCAAACTTGCAGCAGAAGACCATTTGGCACCACTGGCAAGCGATACGTTCAAGGTGAGAGCCCTGCACATGTCACGATGCTTTCCAGAGGACCCCGCCCTGACGGCAGCCTATCGCCTCCACAGAGGCATCGATAAACGCGACGTTGCCGCAGCGCACGTGGCTACACTCACTGATGACGGAAAAGATTTTGATCGCTTCATCATCTCCGGTCAAACGCCCTTCCTGCCTGAAGATGCGGAGGAGTTGAAGATAGACGCGCCTGCTGTCATTGTCAGAAGGTCTCCCGCGATTGTAAAACTATTTCAATCGCAAGGCTGGAAATTGCCCAAGTCGATCGACCGTGTTTACGACTCCAGTTATGCGAAGCAAGAGCTGAACTGGGAGAGCAAGCACGACAGTTTCGATTTCGCAGCCATGCATAACGATCTCTGACAAGCAGGGTCTTATTCCAGCACCTGCTCTGACCCGTTGGAAAGGTGATAGATGCAGCCTTGTTTGCGGGGGAGTTGCAGGAGTTCCAGTGTATTGAGCCCCATATAGAGCCCGCGCAGAATGATGGAGGTGATGCCGTGTGTGACAACAACGGCAGGCTCAGTCAGCTCCTCCAGAAAGTGCTGAACGCGACCTGAGATCGCCTCAAAGGTTTCACCCTGCGGGCTCTGAAAATGCCAGAGGCCGCTTTCGTAGTCATCTCCGACCAGATTTTTAACTTCCTGCTTGGTCAGCCCTTCCCAAGCGCCAAAGTTGATTTCTTTCAGTCGATCATCCAGCTTCTGCTCAACCTGAGACCCCAGAGCAAGCTGTGCTGTATGCACCGTGCGGGGCTGCGGGCTGACGAACGCAGTGGCTGGCAGGGCTTCAACACCTGAGAGCAGCTTGTTTTGCAGCAGAGCTTGCTCCTTGCCCTTCTCCGTGAGTGGAGAATTCTGGTGCCCCTGAAATCTGCCCGCTACGTTCCATTCTGTTTGACCATGCCGAAGCACGAAAATTTCCGGGTATCTCGCCAAAGGACCATCCAACTCAAATCATATAAATCGAAGCTACGGATATTGGCGGGAACCTGAAGGCGTGTCCAGAGCGTTTTGAGAGGGCTCAAGCCTTACGCAAGGCTAACTGTTAGGCTGAGCTTATTCAGCTCTAGCTCACTGAAACTTCGTTTGATTTTGATTAAAAGCTGATATAGCACCTGTAAGTGTGCGTCCTACCCGCATCACGAGTGATACGAACAAGCGTGTAAGCAAAAATGACAAGTGACAGTGCAGCTCATATCGGCTCAATAGAAGCAGTCGCCACCACCGTAGCAATCATCGGCGGCAAGTGGAAACCGATCCTGCTCTACCATCTCGTAACCGGTTCCAAGCGTTTTTCCGAGTTGAAGAAACTGATGCCCGGCGCCTCCGACAGGATGCTCACCCGTTCTCTTCGAGAACTGGAAGAACACTTCATCGTTCGCCGTGAGGTGTTTGCTGAAGTGCCCGTGCGCGTGGAATATTCGCTGACCAAGGACGGTTTGTCGCTTATTCCGGTTCTCAATGCCCTGAGCGATTGGGGGCAGGCCCGCAATGGCGTGGATGATGAAAGTGCCGAACCATCCTCCATCTTTGATGCATTGCTTCCAACATTTTCAGGGTAACCTTATGAAGATTGCTTTTCTGGACCGCAGCACTATTGGACCGAGCGTCCACATCTCCAAACCAACCTTTCCGCATGACTGGGTGGAGTATGACAACACCTCTCCTGAGGAAGTGCTGGAGAAGCTGCGCGGGGTTCAGATCTGCATCACCAACAAGGTGCCTCTTTCAGCCGACGTGCTGAAGCAATTGCCGGATCTGAAGCTGATCTGCATTGCGGCAACCGGTTATGACAAGGTGGACATCGCAACTTGCGACGAGCAGGGCATCGTGGTGTCCAACGTACGCGGCTATGCGGTGAACACAGTGCCGGAGCACGCCTTCGCCCTCATTTTCGCCTTGCGGCGCTCGCTGGTAGGCTACCGCGAGGACGTGATCAATGGCGAATGGCAGAAGTCCGGTAAGTTTTGCTTCTTTAATCACCCGATCAAGGATCTCGCAGGCTCCCGCTTAGGCATCATCGGCTCAGGTACATTGGGCAAGGGCACCGCACGCATTGGCGAGGCTCTGGGCATGGACGTTGTGTTTGCCGAGCGTAAGGGCGTGACGGAGGTTCGCTCTGGTTACACCGCCTGGCAAGAGGTGATCACTACCAGTGATGTCATCTCCCTGCACACGCCGCTAACTCCAGAAACACGCGGTATCATCTCCACGCCTGAGTTTGACGCGATGCATCAAAAGCCAATCCTCATCAACACGTCTCGTGGTGGACTGGTGGATGAAGCTGCACTCGTGGAGGCGCTCAACAACGACCAGATCGCGGCAGCGGGATTTGACGTGCTCACCACAGAACCACCGCAGGAGGATAATCCCCTTCTCAGCATTCTGGAGCGCCCGAACGTGATCGTAACCCCGCATGTGGCCTGGGCATCAGAGGAAGCCATGCAAACCCTATGGGACCAGCTGATCTCTCACATGGAAAGCTTCCAAAAGGGCACGCCAACCAACGCTGTTGGTCGTACAGGCAGTTAAAGCCTCTTAGAGCGCGTT
>NZ_LMCJ01000021.1:432830-460357 GCF_001623085.1 Pseudovibrio sp. W74 | reverse complement strand
ATTGGATTCAATCAAACGAGAAGAATTCGCTCCGCCAAAGATGTTAGAGCACGATGCGTGAATGCTAATGAACGCGACGTGCTCTAGCTGGCAGCCATGACGATGCCTACCCCACCGAGGGCAACAAGCACGCACCCTGCCAGCTCAATCGGCGTAATCTTCTCGCGGAAGAACATCCATGATGCAGCCAGCGTAAACACCAGCTCAATCTGAGCCAGTGCACGCACATACGCCACTTGCTGCAATGTCATTGCTGTAAACCAACCGATGGACCCGGCAATACCCGCAAGCCCAACCAGACCGGACAAACGCCAGTTCCGGATTGCTGCGCGTAACTCTGCAGGACAGGTCACGGTCATCCAGCTGCCCATGACAACGGTTTGAAACGCTGTCACACACACCAGCGTAAACGCCGCCTGCAGCAAGAAGGAGTCAGCCTCAACGGAAAGCGAAGCTGTGCGGTAGAACGCGGCGGATGCCCCAAAGAAGGCTGCCGATGCCAGACCAATCAACGCTGGTTTCCCAACCAGAGTGGACAGCACCATAGCCCCTGTTGGACGTTGCTTCCCAAAGCTGATGAACAACACCCCGATGATCCCCAGCGCAATCGCGCCCATGCCAAGCGGTGTCAGTTGCTCTCCCAGCAGGATAAAGCCAAAGAGTGCCGCCTGAACCGGCTCAGTTTTGGAATAGGCCGTACCGACAGCAAAATTGCGGTAAGAGAACAGGTGTACGAGCAGGAAGGTGGCAATTATCTGCGCCAAACCGCCAAACGCAGCAGCCCAGTAGAATGTTGTTCCCACATCGGGAACGGATTCTCCTGTTAGCTTGAGGATCACAGCAAGGTAAAACACCGCAATAGGGAAGCCAAAGCCGAAACGAATAAACGTGGCTCCTGTGGTTCCAATTTTGCCTTTTAGGTGCTTTTGCAGTGCCGAACGCAAATTCTGGCTAAACGCCGCTGCAATGGTGATTGGAATCCAGAGTTCCATTTTGATTTATCCTCAATCCAACACATCCAGCATACGGACAAAGCCCTATATGCTCCATAGGTTTCTTGAGGCTGAACAGTCTGCGAACTCACCAACTCTTGAGAAATATAGAACAGTTATTCGAGTGATAATAGCGGCGTGATACCTGCCTAATTAAATAAAGATAGTTTTTTCTTTCTAAATATGCTCCATTGAACTGCAAGGGGGAAACGGGATGAAACTGTCTGTTTTGGTGTTCGCAAATTTTATTGCATCAATTGCCATGGGGATCGCGCTGACCATCGTCCCCTGGGAACTGTCAAAGTCTCTTGGCGGTGAGAAAGTCCTCGCCTTTACAGCAACCTATGCCACTGCTTTGCTGATCTTTCTCGCACCAGTCTCCGGCAGAGTGGTGGACAGGTTCTCACGTCGCTCAACCCTGATGATTTGCATCGCGATAATGGCAGGTGTCTTACAGATTGCATCCGTCGCCTATGGCAACTCATTTCTTAAAATCGCCAGTTTAAGCACGTTCTACTTCGCCTCACAGGTCTTCTTTCTGTTTTTTTACAACGCCCTGACAGCGTTCATTCAGGAAGTGTTTGCGGAAGGTGAGCGCGGAAAAGTTAATGGTTGGATGCAGGTGGAAATGCAGGCCTCCACCTTTGTGGTGGGTCTGTTGATGATCTACTCCGTGAACAGCGACGACTTCCAGTTCCTGTTGCAGCTGAACAGCGGCCTGATGCTGCTTTCCGCCCTACTGTTTTGCTTCATTCCATACACACAGCAAGCAAGACCGGCCCGTGCACGCGTTTCGCGGACCGTCTTCCGCAGTATCTTCAAACGGAAGGATTTGGTGCTGCTGGGAGTCTGCGGCAACATTACATTCGTGGCTGTTATGATGCTCAACCTAGTGCATCCCATCTATCTGAGCGGCGTACTCAAACTGGATGTGTCCGCCCTTGCAAAACTCTCTATTTCCTATGGCTTAGGAGCAGCCCTCTCCGGCTTTCTCATCAGCCGGTTCGTTTCAACAGGGTCCGCCATAAGGATCATGCGCATTTGCCTAACGGTCTTCAGTCTTACGCTGCTCACAATCAGCCTGTTCCCAACTCTTCCAACCATTGTGATCGGTGCAGGAATCCTTGGCGCAATGGGATCAGCTGAGCGTGTTGCCTTCAACACCTACATTATGAGCAAGGTTGAAAAGGATATCTTTGGCAGCTACCTCTCTGTCATCAGCTCCCTGACCTACGTCCAGCGAACCCTCTTCGGTTTCCTGCTCTCCCTGCTCATCGTGGGGTTCCCAGCCTCAAACTACTATTGGTTCGTCTTCGCCATCAGTTGCTTCGGGCTTCTCTTGCTGCAAATACATGCTGTACTTGCTTCTACGCAAAAGCTGGAGCTCAGCGAAACTATTGAAGTCAATTGAGGTCGTTTCTGTGGGACCTCAATCAACCCCTCCAACCAAAACTATTCGCCTCTAGGGAAGCGCTGGCTTTCTTCTAAAATATTCAGATCCATGTGGTTGCGCATGTAGCGTTCGGAGGCTTTTTGCAGGGGCTGGTAATCCCAAGGGTAATGTCCGCCCTGACGAAGCGCTTCATAAACGACCCATCGACGCGCCTGACTGGCACGAACGTCTGCATCAAAACGGTCCAGGTCCCAACGTGCAGCAGCTTTTGTGCGAAACTCGTCTGCGACACTTTGATGTTCAGGGTCTTGAGCCAGATTATGAAGCTCATGTGGGTCTGCTTCCAGATCAAACAACTGATCTTCATCCAACAGGCATTTGTTGAACTTCCAACGGCCCTCGCGCAGTGACACCATAGGTGCATAAGACGCTTCCGCCGCATATTCCATCGCAACAGGTGAGGTGCGGGTCTCGCCCTGCCCCAGTCCAACCAGCGTTTCTCCGGTGGTCCACGGCATCACCTCTGCCATGCTGATGCCCGCCAAGTCACACAGCGTCGGGCAAACATCAATGTTGCTTACGGGTGTCGTCACCAAACCGGGTTCCATCTGTGGAGCAGAAACCATCAAGGGCACGCGTGCGGAGCCTTCAAAGAACGACATTTTGAACCACAAACCGCGCTCACCCAGCATATCGCCATGGTCTGAGACAAACAGGATGATCGCCTCTTGCCGCGTGCTCTCCAGCGCAGTCATCACCTCACCGATTTTATCGTCGATATACGAGATATTCGCAAAATAAGCGCGGCGGGACCGGCGGATGTCTTCCTCTTTGATATCAAAGGAACGCCAGTCATTGGCATCAAAGATACGCTTTGAATGCGCATCGTGCTCCTCGTAAGGCATTGCAGGAACCTCTGGCAGAAGATGCTCACAATCCTCATAGAGATCCCAATATTTCTTCCGCGCCACATAAGGGTCATGCGGATGAGTGAATGACACCGTCAGGCACCATGGCCGCTCATCATTGCCCCGCGCCAGATCGTAGACCTTACGCGTGGCGTTGTAGGCGACCTCATCATCATATTCCAGCTGATTGGTGATCTCGGCGGTGCCAGATCCGGTCACAGACCCCATGTTGTGATACCACCAGTCAATCCGCTCACCTGGCTTGCGGTAGTCCGGCGTCCAACCAAAGTCAGGCGGATAAACATCTGTGGTCAACCGCTCTTCAAATCCATGAAGCTGATCGGGGCCAACAAAGTGCATCTTGCCCGACAAACAGGTCTGATACCCTGCCCGGCGCAGGTGATGCGCATACGTCGGCAAGGAGGATGCAAACTCTGCCGCATTATCATAAACACCAGTCGCACTTGGCAACTGACCTGACATAAACGAGGCCCGTCCCGGCGCACACAGCGGAGACGCCGTATAGGCATTCTTAAAACGGGTCGAACGCTCCGCCAGCTTCTTAAGGTTCGGCGCATGCAGCCAATCAGCCGGACCATCAGGAAACAGAGTGCCGTTCAACTGATCGACCATAAATATCAGAATGTTTGGTTTGCTCATTGGGTACCGGCTGAAATTTGGTGAGAAGGAGTGACCTGCACGCTCAATCACCTGCACTCAGGCATCATCGCCAAGCGCAAGAACTGAAACGCGAGTCAGTAATACCCCCTATGCATACAACGTCAGTCAGGCGATGAATACGGGAAACGTTGGTAAGCTGCAGCGACAACAGGGGTTTTCCAAGGCACTCAACTTTCCTGTCTTTTTCTCTGCCAAGGTCCATGGTATTGCCATAGTCCTCTGACTATTCAGCGTATTCCATGTTTGAGAGTTGACCGACAACTGCATGCCGTTTCGTGTTGTGACATTGCTGAGATCTGCCCTGCTCACGTGCATCACTCTGATGCTCGTGTTTTCTGTCATGGGCCGGCCAACGCCTTCGCATGATCTGGGTGCTCTCGCGCAAACCACCTATCAGCAGCATGTGGTTGCGGACACGCATGATCAGGAAGCAGGCCACAGCCACGACGTGTTTGAAGATGACCTGCAAATCTCCGGACATCTGCACGGACATAATTCTGCTGATCATTCTCATGAAGCACCAGCTGAAGCACATTTCACGCGTCCTGTGATTTCTGCTGAGGTTGGCGAGCACGTGGCGCAGCCCGTCAAAAGCTTGCGATATGACCTCGCTTCAAGGCTGGAGCGCCCTCCCCGACCATTCCTTCTGTAGCACCAATCCTATAAACTACAGATGGATTTTCCATGACATTTCCTCTTCAGCGCGCAGGCGCTGAGCGGTGGACGCCCGCGCGTTTGCTGCTGCTTTCCTGCTTCCTGCTGCTGGCACTCACGTTGCCTGCGGCAGCCCATGGCATCGCGACCGGTGACAAGGGCTATATTCAAGAGATCTCCGGGATCAACATCATCCCCTTCATGTATTTGGGGGCCAAACACATGGTCACGGGGTATGATCACATCCTGTTCCTGCTTGGGATCGTGTTCTTCCTCTACAAGACCAAAGACATCGGCGTTTATGTGAGCCTGTTCGCGATCGGCCACTCCACCACGATGCTGCTTGGGGTCTACTTCAACATTGGCATCAACGCCTACATCATTGACGCCATCATTGGCTTCTCAGTGGTCTATAAAGCGCTTGATAATATGGGCGCCTTCCGGGTCTGGTTTAAGTATCAGCCTAACACCCGCCTCACCACACTGGTCTTCGGGTTCTTTCATGGCTTTGGCCTGTCCACCAAGATCCTCGAATACGAGATCTCACCGGATGGGCTGGTGCCAAACCTTCTCGCCTTCAACGTGGGTGTCGAACTTGGCCAACTGTTGGCCTTGAGCGGCATTCTCATTGTTATGGGCTACTGGCGGCGCACGCAGACCTTCTGGCGCTACGCCTATTCTATGAACACCACCATGATGACAGCAGGCTTTGCGCTGGTAGGATACCAGCTCACGGGCCTCATCCTATCTTTCTAATGTGAGGCCCCATGCACAATACAACTCCACCAAAGCGCTCTGAGCTGCCGTCTTCCGCACAACTGAAACGCTCTACTATCATTGCGGCTCTGTCTGCTCTGGTCCTCCTCATCGTGGTTATCCTGCCCTCTGAATATGGAGTAGATGCCACCGGCATGGGCCGCGTTCTGGGCCTGACAGAGATGGGTGAGATTAAAACCCAGCTGGCAGAGGAAAGTGCAACCGATGCAGCTGCAACTGCGGCTTCTGCACCGACAGCCTTCACTCAGCCAGCGGCAACCACTTCACCGGAACTGACCAACCGCGTTGACGAGATTGAACGCAAGCTGGCTGAGGTGATGCTGAAACAGCAGTTACGCGAGCGTGTGACTGCCACGTCCCGCCGAGTTGACACAAAGGCTGTTGCACCAGCGAAAACTGTTGCTGCAGTACCCGCCGCTCAACCAATTGCCCCGACACCTGCCATCAAAAGCGATCAGACCACCATTCAACTTGATCCCGGTCAGGGTGTTGAGGTGAAGCTGGTGATGAAGGCCGGCAAGAGTGCAGCGTTTCGCTGGACGGCAAACGGAGGCACATTGAACTTTGACACACATGGAGACGGGGGTGGTCGCTCCATCTCCTATGTGAAAGGGCGCGGCGTGCCGCAGGATGAAGGACAGATCACGGCAGCATTTGATGGCAACCATGGTTGGTTCTGGCGTAACAGAACTAACAGCCCTGTTACTTTATCACTGCAAACACGCGGAGAATACGAGTCGTTTAAACGAGTAAAGTAAGCGACTCATCAAGTTGACCTAATCGTCAATTCGGGTGGTTTTTCTGTAGTGTCCCGGCAAAATGCCTGCAAAACCGAAAAATCACCCGGGTTTTCCCCTTAAGCGCACAATATTCGGCGACAATCTGTCATGGGGTTCAATACCTATTACTCGAGGTAATACTGATATATGTCTCGCCAAAGCGCTTTGGTACAAATAATATTGCAACTAACCCGCACGTTCCCCTCAGTTAGTTTGTGATTTGTCATTTGAGGGAATTTTAAATCGTTATAACGTGGTCAAATCACGCTTTCGTGCGATTGCATCAACTACGTATTCCTACTTATTTCATTCCAACGCGTTTCGATGCACTTTCCCTTCAAATCTTTTTGCACCCGGTGAAAAGTTTTTCACCTGCAAGGTTTGCCGCCACCCTCGGCAAGCCTAATTCGGGGCCTTACTGCCAGCTATACCCCCTTTTAGCTGGTGCGTAACAACCGAACCACATGAGTAAAAGCGAAGTCCGTTCCCTGCTGTTATAGACAGCATTCCCTCCTCCCGGGCTTCGCTTTTTACTCACTCAACATGCGATCGGGAGACCTTTAAGGTGACGAAGCTGCGTCCAGGCGTCATTTTTGGCGAAGAATACAAAACCCTCATTCAGGCAGCACGCGAAGGGCAGTACGCTCTTCCAGCAGTAAACGTAGTTGGCTCCAACTCAATCAACGCAGTGCTCGAAGCTGCAGCAGCCAACAAATCCGACGTAATCGTACAGCTCTCAAACGGCGGCGCACAGTTCTATGCTGGAGCAGCCATGCCGGATAGCTTCCAGGCCCGTGTTCTTGGCGCGGTTTCCGCAGCCCAACACGTGCACCTGCTGGCAAAACACTACGGTGTTTGCGTTGTGCTCCACACAGACCACGCAAACCGTAAGCTGGTGCCTTGGCTGGAAGCTCTTATCTCGCACGGTGAAGACTACTTCCGTGCAAATGGTCGTCCACTCTTCACGTCTCACATGCTGGACCTTTCTGAGGAAACTCTGGAAGACAACCTGTCTGAAAGTGAACGCCTGCTGAAGCGCATGGCTCCACTGCAGATGAGCCTTGAGATTGAACTCGGCTGCACCGGTGGTGAAGAAGATGGCGTTGGTTCCGACGATGACATCGGATCTGATAACCCGAAACTGTACACCCAGCCAGAAGACGTGCTGGAAGCGTACAACCGCCTCGACCCACTGGGCCACTTCTCTGTGGCAGCATCCTTCGGCAACGTGCACGGCGTGTACAAGCCAGGCAACGTGAAGCTGCGCCCTGAGATTCTTCGTGAAAGCCAGAAACTGGTTCGCGAAACCCACGGTCTGGGTGAAAACCCACTGCCACTCGTGTTCCACGGTGGTTCCGGCTCTGAAAAAGCAAAAATCGCAGAAAGCCTGGGCTACGGCGTGTTCAAAATGAACATCGACACCGACACCCAGTTCGCATTCTCCGAGCAGGCGGGCGCTTATGTGTTCGAAACGCCAAATGCGTTCAAACACCAGATCGACCCAGAGACCGGTGTCCCTTATAAGAAGGTCTACGATCCGCGCAAGTTGCTGCGTGAAGGTGAAAAAGGAATCGTCACTCGTTTGACAGAAGCCTTTGAAGACCTTCGCAGCACTGGTAAATCCCTGGCGCAGTAAGAATGACCTCACAGGCCACACGTTGGGGGTGTGGCCTGGACTTTAATGGAGTACAGGATGAAAGCGCTATTTATTGGCCAGTCCTATATTGACGTGACCTTTTTGTCAGAGACCATGCCGGAAGGTGATGAGAAGGCAATTGCGCAGGATTACGCTGTCAGCTTTGGCGGCAACGCCGTCACCGCGGCTTTCGTCTGCGCAAAACTGGGCATCTCACCTGACCTGCTGTGCTCCATGGCAGATGACTGGCTGTCTCGCATGTTCCGCGACATGGCGGCCAAGTATTCCATTCCGATCCACGGCGCTAAAGTGAAGGAAAGTTCCCTCTCCTTCATCATGCCAAAGGATGGCAAGCGTGCCATCGTGCGTTGCCGTGACAACGACTTCTTGCATCCGGTTCCTGAACTCAACCTCGCTGGTTGTCAGGCGCTACATGTAGACGGTCACATCCCACACGCTGCTCTGCATTACGCAAAGATGTGCCGCAAGCACGGTATTCTGACATCACTGGATGGCGGTGCCGTTCGTGAGAACACCGAGGAGCTGCTCGACTACATTGATGTAGCGATCGTTTCTGAGCTGTTCTGTGAGCAGCTGGAAAAATCCCCGGAAGACACACTGGAATACCTGCGTGCCAAAGGCGTGAAGGTCGGTGGTGTCACTCAGGGCGAAAAAGGCCTGCTGTGGTACGAAGACAAGTGCCCGATCAAGCGTTTGCCAGCTCTGAAAGTGCCAAAAGAACGCGTCATCGACACCAACGGTGCGGGTGATACCTTCCACGGCGCCTATGTTTACGGCTACCTGGCAGACCCTCAGGGAACCTGGGAAGACCATTTCAAACTGGCTCGTGCGGCTTCCGCACACGCCATTCAGTTCCTCGGCAACGAGGCCTCTCTGCCAACCGTCCTCGATCTGGACAACGTGCAGAAAAACTTTCCTGCGAGCGACTAATCTAAGCGGCTTTGCCATGGGTGAAGCCATTTAGAGCCAAATAAAAACAATAAGAACGAACAATAACAATAATAGGCCCCACACGGGCACATGTTCATGTGGCGCTCGCACACTCAAAAAGCCCCGTCTCTTTATGAGGCGGGGTTTTTATTTTGTCTTTTTCATATGTAGCGCCAAAGATCCGGACCAGCTTCCCTTAGTTATTGTCAGCTATACCCCCTTGATTCAGGCGGATTAGAAAAAGCGGAAAGCCCCAGTCTGCAGATATCTTCTGCAGGATCACACTAGTGAAAACCAAGATATCTCTGGCTTCTCATTCCCGACTTTTAATAACTTTGAATATTACGGGCTCAGTTTCACTAATATTCTTCACGAGTTCTAGAGAATATAAGTAAGCACATGATGAAGCCAACTGATCGCAGGCTTCTTTCACACAAACACAAATTGCATACAAACAACTGCTCGCCTGACGCGACAGAACAATTTCTGCATGCCAATTACACAGTTTCCGGCAGCAGTATTTAGCTCAGTTTCTATTGTTTAAAACAGGGTTTATACTATGACTCATCTCAAATATTCATGTGCTCTGGTCGCCTTGCTGGCAAGTGCAGGCATGGCACACGCAGGCACAATTACTATCACCACAGATGGCAGCAATGTGGTGACTCATTACACAGGCTCGTCAGACAACGCTACAACAGCTTTTGATGAGGCATCGCAAACCGGCATTGCCGACAGCGCAGACGTTGATCGCATTTTTGCAAGTGAGATCAAAGGCAACGCAGCAGATATTGCCAGCAACAGCCAAACTATTTCCGACTTTGAGACCCTGTTTGGAACAGTGCAGACAACAGCTCCAGCGGCAATCTCTGATGGCGTTAAAGATCCGTTGAAGAACAACACAGGCACACCCCTGGAAGAAGTCCGCGATATTGAAGCTGCGCTCAAAGATGGCACAACAGCCAAAACCGAGTGGAAAGCTTACCTGGACCACGTAGAGGCAAAAGCTGCTGCTGGCGAAGAGATCACTATGGATGCTCCGACAGATCCAGTGGCGGGTGACTTCACAAGCGGCGCTCTGCCTGCGAACATGGCGGCAGATCTGGGTACGCTTGATACTGCGGTAGACAACTACGCTGCGGAGCAATTACCACACGAGAACTACAGCACCTTCACCACGGCCAATGGCGCCAATGCATCTGGCCGCGCAACGGCTCAGGCATTGGAAAGCGGCGAAGGTCTGGCGAATGGCATTCTGGCATCCTTCAACGCGGTAGATGCTAAGATTGGCGACATCAGCACACTGCCAAGCGATCTGCAGGCACCAACCCCGGCGGATACCACCGTTGTTTCGGCTGTGACCAAGCTCAACGAGAAGGTCGGCTCTCTGGCTGATCTAAACTCCACCTTTACCGGCACAGCTCGCAACAGTGTTGTGGCAGCAGTCAACAGCAATGCTGAACGCATTACTGCCAACAGCGCAGCTATTTCTGACAACAGCTCCCGCATAGTTTCGCTGGAAGAGGATGTCGATGAGCTGCAGTCCGGTGTTGCCATGGCAATCGCGATTGCCAACGCGCCGATCATTCAGGGCGGTTACAACGGCCTCTCACTTTCCGGTGGTTTCGGGCACTTCAAAGGCAAGTCTGCTGGTTCTATGAAAGCTGCTTTCATGCCAATGGACAACATGGCGATCACCGCCTCCGTCGCGACCGACTTTGACGACAACGTCGCCGCTGGCGCGGGTCTCGGTTTCTCATTCTAAGTTTTCAAGGAGAGGCACATGAGCCGACTTCTTTCATTTTTCTTCGTAGCCTTCGCCATGGTTTTCCATGGCGGGGGTGTTCTCGCACCCACTTCTGCTCAGGCAAAAGAGGAATGGTCTGTTCAATGCAGCAAGCAACAATGCCAGATGTACGCCGAGATCCGGCTGCAAAACGGCACCTTGTTTAACAACATCGCGTTTCGCAAACTCAATGCCACCACATACGCGGGCATCCTTAAGCTGCCCCTCGGTATTCACATCCCAAGCGGCATCAACATCGGCATTGATGAAGCGGCAATCATTCAGGCCAAGTTGATCACCTGCAATCCTGATGGGTGCGAAGCTGCCTTTACAGCAAATCAGACGGTGGTGGATTTTCTGAAGCGTGGAGACAAAATGTCGATCCTCGTCCGCAAGGCAGGCGACAGAAAACAGTTGGCCCTCAACTATTCTTTGATCGGCTTCACCCGCAACTGGAACGCCTTCCATAAGCGTATGGAAATGCTGACACCGTAGCCAGAAGGCCAAATAGATTTCTTGGGAGGAGTAAGTTACTGATATGCCTTGCACCTGTAGGGAGGAACAAGGCCGCTGTGACGTACTCATCCAATACCGACAACTCCATATCCATTCGTGATGAGACCGAATTTCAGCGGTTTATTGGGTATGAGCTGGAGCTTTTCCCTAAGGATGGCACGGCGACATGTGCGTTGGATATTGATGCCAGGTTTGCCAACCGCAGTGGGGTTGTGCATGGGGCAATTGTGACCATGCTGCTGGACAATGCCTGCGGCGGATCTTGCAGCGCAACGGTGGATCCCACTGGTAAGCAACCGTTTGTGACGCTGTCACTGACAGTCAATTTCATCGCACCTGCCATCTGCAAGCGGTTGGTTGCGAAGGGCAAAGTCGTTGGGGGCGGCAAATCAACACTCTTTGCAGAGGCACAGTTGTTTGACGAAAACGATCAACTGATCGCAACAGCCACTGGCCCTTTCAAACGCGCACCACAACGCGAGATGCGGCTTGATCACTCCTGAGACTCGCGAGGCTTTGGTCCGACGCCATCAAAAAAGGTCGTCATGAGCAATGCCGTGACGTCGCGGATATCCGCCTCTTCTTTCACAATCATATCCCAGGCAGAAAAAAGCAGTGCGTCGTAGGTGTTCATCACCCACCGCGTCGGCAGTTCCTTGCGAATGTCGCCATCTTCTTTCGCCTGCTCAACCGTAATGATTGTCTCTTTTTCCATAAAGGCATAGCGTGGATCTTTGCTCAAAACGCATTCCCCATCCAGCCAGAAGGATGAGAGGAAACGCAGCCGGTCAGCGAGCGGAAGCATCAGCTCAACAGCCCGCATCATCGCTTGCTTCCCGCGAAGGTTTTCTTTCTCCATAGGCGTCAGCGCGTTAATAATATCCTCAAAGCTGACCTTCAGGACCTCCTCAATCAACGCTTCCCGAGACGCAAAATGTCGATACAGCGTGGCGCGACCAATCCCGGCAATCTCAGCGATCTCCGTTAATGAAGCCATTGGATTCACTGGCAATTCTGCCAGGCCAACTTCAATCAGGGCTCTGCGGGACTTAACAGCCCTTTTATCACGCAATAACATTTCACCCTCATTTTATGAGACGCACTTGTCTCACATATAATTATTATGATACACAACCGTCTCATAAATCAAGATCTGAGATGATCTCGAGGCGTTCACTCAGCGATAATCGGGCATTCCGTAGGCCTAAACCAAACTCTGAAATCTGCCTCAATTAAACATATTGCTCAGGAGCACTGAATGTCCAAACGGATTGTGTGGTTGTCAGCAGCATTGGTGCTACTGGGAACTGTCGGTACCTATGTTCTTTCGCTTGAAGACACAAGTGATGTCGACATCGGAGAAAAGGACGTTGTTCTGCCTGTGGTCAGCTATGTGACCGCGCAAGCAGCCGATAACACCGGACATATTTCTGTTTTTGCCGAAGTGCGCCCGCGTTGGACTGCGGATCTAAAGGCGCAGGTTTCTGGCAAACTACTATCCGTGGCTCCTCAGGCCCTTGAAGGTAAGAAAGTCTCCAAGAATGAGGTGATGGCGCAGCTGGAAAAGCACACTTACGAAGCCCAGCTGGAAGATGCCAAATACCAGCAGTCGACTGCAGAATTCAACCTGAAGAAAAAGCAGAACAAGCATGTGCTCGCGCTGAAAAACTGGCGCGCAGTGAACCCGAAGGAAGCCCCACCGGAAATGGCCGTCCATATTCCGGAACTGCGCGTTGCAGAAAAAGCGTTGAAAGCTGCTGTCCAGAAGGTAAAAGTCGCGCAGTATGATGTGAACGCGACCACCATCAAGGCCCCCTTCAGCGGGTTTGTGACAAAACGCCATGTGAGCATCGGCCAAAGCATCTCTGTAGGCGATACCTTGTTCACCCTGTTGGACGCTGAACAGTTGGACATCACCGTCTCTCTGGACCAAGCCCAATGGAACCTGCTGGAAAAGGCGTGGCAGGAATTTCCGGCAAAGATTTATAATGCTAACAAGGAACTGGTCGGGCTTGCCAGAATCCAGCGCGGTGGTGGCTTCCTTGACCCTAAATCGCGACGTTATCAGCTCTTCCTCGAGATCGTGAAATCTCCGGAAACCACTGTTTTGCCGGGCGAGTTCGTGAAAGTTGAACTGCAGAGCAAAACAGTCAACGACAGCCTGAAATTGCCTGCGACTGTGCTCACTCAGGAAGGGTTCATCTGGTTCTTAAACAACAAGGACGAGCTGCAGCGCTTTGAAGCTTCTGTCGTGTTCCGCAATGATACAGACATCATCGTGAAGATGCCGAATGAGCTGCAAGAGATGGATGAGAAGCGTGTTGTTCAGCTGCCGATGGCCGCGTTCTTACCGGGCCAGCACGTCGCCCCAACTCCAGCGGGGCACTAGCACATGGCGTGGCTCACAAACTGGTTTATTCGAAACCCGGTCGCAGCGAACCTCATCATGGCATTCATCCTGATTGTCGGGGTGTCCTCACTCATGAACATCCGCATTGAGGGCTTTCCCAAGCTGCCTGCGGATACCGTGACAATCACGACCGAACTGCCCAACGGCTACACGGAGCAGGTTGATAAGCAAATCACCCGCAAGGTGGAAAAGGCGCTGGAAGGTCTGAGCGGTGTCAAAAACATCAGCTCAATTTCGCAACCGGGTTCATCTGTTGTCTCCGTTCAAAAGACAAGCGACACCAAACTCTCCACCTTGCTGGATGACATTCGCTTGAAAATTGATGGCATTTACAATCTGCCGAAGAAAGCGGAA
Source organism: Pseudovibrio sp. W74 (assembly GCF_001623085.1). Classification (NCBI taxonomy): domain Bacteria; kingdom Pseudomonadati; phylum Pseudomonadota; class Alphaproteobacteria; order Hyphomicrobiales; family Stappiaceae; genus Pseudovibrio; species Pseudovibrio sp. W74. The sequence goes on along the minus strand of NZ_LMCJ01000021.1, from coordinate 446,520 downwards.
CGGCCTGTCATTGAAAAACAGAGCATGGATATGCCAGCCATGTTTGTGCAGGTCTACGGAGATGCGGATTTCAAAACCCTACAGCGTATCGCTCGTCAGCTGCGCAACAAGCTGCTGGCTAGCCCAGAAGTTTCTCGCCTCAAACAATGGGGTTTACAGACCGAACAGATCAAGATCGGTTTAGAGCCATATACGCTGGAACGTCTGAACCTGACCCCTGAGCAGGTCATGAACCGTATCCGCGAGTCATCTCTTTACTATCAGGGCGGAACGCTGAAGACCGAAGGCGGTTATATCTCTTTGCGCGCAGATACTCAGGCCTATTATAAAGCCGACTTCGAGCGCATTCCGATCATTGAGTGGGAAGACGGCACCACAACCACTCTTGGCGACATTGCCAAGGTGGAAGACGCTTTTGCTGACATTGATATGGAAGCACGCTTCAACGGCAAAGAGTCCGTTGGACTGGAAGTGCTGATTGGCCGCAAAGACAACCTTATTCATGTCTCAGAGGATGTGCAGGCCATCATAGCTGACTTCCGCACAACTCTGCCGACTGGTGTACAGGTGGGAATTTGGGGCAACTCCAGTGATTACATCGAGAATCGCCTGAGCCTTCTCAGCTCCAACGCGTTTCAGGGTCTGGCTCTGGTGGTGTTGATCCTGTCGCTGTTCCTTAACATCAAACTAGCCTTCTGGGTCGCCACGGGTATTCCAATTTCATTGGCCGGTGCGTTTGCTGTGGCGACGACTGGCTGGGTCGATTACTCACTCAACGACATCACCACGTTCGGCCTCATCATCGCACTTGGTATTCTCGTTGATGATGCCGTGGTGGTTGGTGAAAGCGTCTTTGAGCAGCGCAAACGCTATGCAGACCCGCGCAGAGGTACGGCGGCAGGCGTGCATAAAGTTGCCGTTGCCACGATATTTGGCGTGCTGACAACCACGGCAGCATTCTTCCCGATGCTTCTGATGAACAGTGAGCTGGGTAAGATCCTCGGCAGCTTCTCAGGCATTGTTATTCTGGCGCTGCTGTTCTCTCTGTTCGAGAGCAAGTTCATTCTGCCCGCTCACCTCGCTTACATCTCGTTGGAAGAGAAGAAGCAGAACATCTTCTCACGTAGCTGGGGCAAGGTGCAGGGTGTGGCGCGCGGTGGCTTGTTCTGGTTCCGCGACACCATCTATTTCCCGGTGCTTAGATGGGCCATCCGACAGCGCTATGCGGTTCTGGTTGGCTTCATTTCTGTGGCAGTGCTCGTGTTTGGCCTGATGTGGAAGGGTAAAATCCACTCTGTCTTCTTTCCGGAGATTCCCGGTCAGTACATCGTGGTGAACATGGAGATGGATCCACGCGCACCGTTCGATCTGACACAGAACAACATCTCCACGATTGAAAACATCGCAAATGCTGTTGACCGGCAATATGCCGAGCAGCAGCCGGACGTGGGCGGTGTGTTCCAAAACATCTTCCGCATCGTATCCGACAGCACAAATGCCACCATTTATGCTGAACTGCGCCCGTTGGACGAGCGCGGGGATGCAAAGACAAGTGACATTTTGCGCGACTGGCAGGACCGCACCGGTACTTTGGAAGGTGTTTTCAAACTCACCTTCTCGGGCTTTGAAGAGATCGGTGGTGGGTTCAAGATCCGTTTGTTCGGCGAAAACTCTGAGCAGTTGCAGCTGGCAAGTGAAGAGCTCATGGCAGAGCTTGGCAAACGAGCGGGCATCAGCAACCTGCGCGACACGTTCAAAGCGGGTCAACCAGAACTTCGCCTGACACTGAAACCGGAAGCACGTCATCTCGGCTTCACACCAGAGCGACTGGCAAGCCAGGTGGCGCACCAGTTTGGTGGCGGGGAGGCACAGCGCATCCAACGTGGAGATTCAGAGGTTCGCGTGATTGTTCGCAACACGCTGGATGCACGTGATGCCATTGAGGACCTGTTGCAGTCCCGTCTGCGCGGGGCCAACGACAACTGGGTCACGCTGCAATCAGTTGCCAACATCGAAGCGCGTTATGTACCCGGATACGTGCACCGCAGAAACGGCGATCAGGTCGCCACAATCGAAGCTGACATCAATAAACAGATCGTTGCTCCTGCTGAGCTGGGTCAGGATATCTTCACCTCCGTTGTGCCCCAACTACAACAGAAGTATCCCGGTGTTAAAATCAAGCAGGGTGGCGAGCTGGAGGAAATGGGTGAAGTTAAGGGGAATATGAACCGCGCCCTTCTCATCACCTGTTTCCTCATCTTTGTCCTGTTAGCGATCCCGCTGAAGTCCTACTTCAAACCGCTCATCATCATGTCCGTGGTACCATTCGGAGTCGTCGGGGCAATCCTCGGCCATGCCATTATGGGCATCCCGTTCAGCATGATGTCGATCTTCGGCCTGCTGGCGCTGATCGGTGTGATCGTCAACGACTCTCTCGTCATGGTCACACACTACCTTCATCTGCGTGAGGATGGTGTAGAGCATATCGAGGCAACGGAGCGCAGTGGCATGGATCGCTTCCAAGCGATCTTTCTGACAACGGCAACCACGGTCGCCGGTCTGATGCCGCTCATGAGCGAAACCTCCGAGCAAGCCAGGTACCTGATCCCGGCGGCAGTCTCTTTGGCGTACGGTGAAATTTTCGGGACGCTTATTACTTTAATCCTGATTCCAGTACTGGTCGCAATTGCGGAAGATATTCGCGTATTTCTCTTCGGCAAACGCGATAAGGCATTGGAATATGCGCAAATGGAGCGAAAAGAGGCCCTGGAAGCGGAGGAAAACCACGCAATTTCAGAAAAATCCCCAGAGAATGACAAAGATACAAAACCTGAGGGTTTTCCTCTAGAAAAGGCCTAAACGGACCTTACGATACGGCCTCCCGTAGCGGAGGCCGTTTTTTGTTAAGGACTGCCCTAACGAAATCTGCTAGTTAACTCACTGTGAATCCGCAGAATTTCGGCGTTAAATATATATAAGAGATCACTTAAGTATTAAATTTTTTTATATTTTAATTTTCTAATATAGATTATATATTAGAAATGCAGAATGCACTTATATATTGCGGAATATCAAAGAGAAAAAATCTACTAATCCGGAATTGATTGCACTCAATTTGTGCTTTTTACATTTACTCTAGGTTCCTGCGCGTACGAGCGGGCACGTATAACGTTACGGTGTCTGCTCCAATCAAATAGCTGCAAGAGGCGGCTGTTAGTACGGAGTACGCACATGGCTGGCTTAAGCCAAAATACCCAGACCACCACTCCAGCAGTGAGCAAAGGCCGCGAGAGAGTAGCATTCCTGTTTCTGGCAGTTGTTCTTGCGCCAGTTCTGATGACTGCAGCTGTTGGCGGATACGGCTTCCTTATCTGGATGTCGCAGATCCTGTTTGGCCCACCGTCCTTCTAAGAGGTAGTCGTGGCCAACTTATCCCGCAGAGCATTCTTTACCCGCTTAAGCGCTACCCCAGAGGTGGTGTCTCCGGTTCGTCCGCCTTGGACAACGGAACAGCGGATTGAAGACAAATGCACCGGCTGCTTTGAATGCGTCAAAGCCTGCCCGGAAGCCATTTTGTTCAGCGCGGATAATCGGCCTTACCTCAAAACCGGCGTTGGAGAATGCACGTTCTGCGAAGAGTGCGCAAAAGCATGCCCAGAGGAAGATCTGTTTGATCTGACTGCGGCACCCTGGAGGCTCACAGCAGAAATTCAGCAAGGGGCATGTCTGCTTGAAAAGGGCGTTTCCTGCCAGACCTGCACCGACAGCTGTGACCCAAGAGCCCTCCGGTTCGATATGCGTGTCGCACCTACAGGAAAGATTCAACTGGATGCAGACCAATGCAACGGCTGCGGAGCTTGCCTCATTTCCTGCCCCGTAGATGCGATCGCCATGAACGACCAGAGCCGAGAAAGTTTAGCAAATGCGTAATGCAACAACCGTAGAGCGCGAAGAAGAAGCCGGGGTCTGGCACATTTCAAGTGTGCTGCTCCAGGCTGAGCCTGCCAAGCGAGAGCAGATATGCGCTGCGATTGAACAGATACCTTCTGCTGAAATTACAGAAGTATCTGACTCAACAAAGATAATTGTGACGCTGGAAACACCGAGCGAACGCGACCTCGCGAACGCTTTGAGTGACATGCAGCAGTTAGATGGCGTGGTTACTGCTTCGCTCATCTTCCACCAAACCGACACCACCGACCTCAATTCAATTGTGATTTCTGATCAGGGTGACATGCAACCCGAGGGGACTTGCTCATGATTAAACTAACAAGACGCGCTGTCATTAAGGCGCAGGCTGTTGCAGCGGCAACTGCCGCAGCCGGGGCAAGCCTTCCGGCGCAAGCGGCAAACATTGTAACGGATGCGAGCAAAACAGACCTGAAATGGTCCAAAGCTGCTTGCCGTTTCTGCGGTACCGGTTGTTCCATCATGGTTGCGACCAAGAATGACCGCGTTGTTGCAACACATGGTGATGCTCAGAGCCCGGTTAACAAGGGCCTGAACTGTGTGAAAGGTTACTTCCTTTCCAAGATCATGTACGGCAAAGACCGTCTTGAGCAGCCACTGCTGCGTAAAACCGACGGCAAGTACGACAAAGAAGGCGAATTCGAGCCAGTATCCTGGGACGAAGCTTTCGACATCATGGCTGTGAAAGCAAAAGAAGCCATGAAGAAGAACGGCCCTTACGCGGTTGGCATGTTCGGCTCAGGCCAGTGGACTGTTTGGGAAGGCTACGCAGCTTCTAAGCTTTGGAAAGCTGGCTTCCGCTCCAACACCATTGACCCGAACGCACGTCACTGCATGGCTTCTGCTGTAGGCGCATTCATGCGGACCTTCGGCATTGATGAGCCAATGGGTTGTTATGACGATTTTGAGAACGCAGACGCATTCGTGCTCTGGGGTTCCAACATGGCTGAGATGCACCCGGTTCTTTGGACCCGTCTTGCTGATCGCCGTCTGTCTAACCCAGATGTAAAAGTTGCTGTTCTTTCTACATACCAGCACCGCAGCTTTGACCTTGCTGACATCCCAATGGTCTTCACCCCGCAGACCGATCTCGTGATTGCGAACTTCATCGCAAACTACATCATCGAGAACGAAGCCGTGGACATGGACTTCGTTAGCAAGCACACCAACTTCCGCCTTGGCAATCAGGACATCGGTTACGGCCTGCGCCCTGAGCACCCACTACAGCAAGCGGCTAAAAACGCTGACAAAGCTGGTGGTTCTAAAGAAATCAGCTTCGAAGAGTATGCAGAGTTCGTTAAGCCATACACGCTCGAATACGCTGAGAAGATGTCTGGTGTTCCTGCAAACCGTCTGCTGGAACTGGCAAAGCTTTACGCTGATCCAGACAAAAAGGTTATGTCTCTCTGGACCATGGGTGCGAACCAGCATACCCGCGGCGTTTGGGTCAACCAGATGTTCTACAACATCCACCTACTCACCGGCAAAATCTCCAAGCCAGGGTGTGGTCCGTTCTCACTGACCGGTCAGCCATCCGCTTGTGGTACAGCTCGTGAAGTTGGTACGTTCTCCCACCGTCTGCCAGCAGACATGGTTGTGAAAAACCCTGAGCACCGGAAAATTGCAGAGAAAATCTGGAAACTTCCAGACGGCACAATTCCTGCGAAACCAGGTTACCATGCTGTTCAGCAGTCCCGCATGCTCAAAGACGGCAAGCTGAACTTCTACTGGACCCAGGTCACCAACAACATGCAGGCTGGTCCTAACGTTGTTGAAGAGATTTACCCAGGCTGGAGAAATCCAGAGAACTTCATCGTTGTTTCCGATCCGTACCCAACAGTATCCGCAATGGCTGCTGACCTTATTCTGCCAACCGCGATGTGGGTAGAAAAAGAAGGTGCTTACGGTAACGCGGAACGTCGTACTCAGTTCTGGCACCAGCTGGTTTCTGCTCCAGGCGACGCAAAGTCTGACCTTTGGCAGACCGTTGAGTTCTCCAAGCGCTTCAAAGTTGAAGAAGTATGGCCTGAAGAACTGATCGCAAAGCAACCAGAAGTACGCGGCAAAACTCTGTTTGACATCCTCTTCGCAAACGGCAACGTCGACAAGTTCCCGCTTTCTGAAACCAGCGATGAGTACAAGAACGACGAGTCCAACGACTTCGGCTTCTACATTCAAAAAGGTCTGTTCGAAGAATACGCAGCCTTTGGCCGTGACCATGGTCACGATCTGGCACCGTTCGAGCGTTACCACGAAGAACGTGGCCTGCGTTGGCCTGTTGTGAATGGCAAAGAAACCCAGTGGCGCTTCCGCGAAGGGGCTGACCCATACGTAGGCGAAGGCAAGGGCTACGAGTTCTACGGTCATAAAGACGGCAAGGCACGCATCTTCGCGCTTCCTTACGAGCCGCCAGCAGAAAGCCCAGATGAAGAGTATGATTTCTGGCTCTGCACAGGCCGTGTGATTGAACACTGGCACACTGGTTCCATGACCCAGCGCGTTCCTGAGCTGTACAAAGCTGTTCCAGATGCTCTGTGCTACATGCATCCAGATGATGCAAAAGCGAAGGGCCTGCGTCGTGGTTCTGAAGTGCGCGTTGTTTCCCGTCGCGGTGAAATCACAACACGCATCGAGACCCGTGGCCGTAACAAGCCGCCAAAAGGCCTCGTGTTCGTACCGTTCTTTGATGCAAGCCAGCTCATCAACAAGGTGACACTGGATGCAACAGATCCTCTTTCAAAACAGACCGACTATAAGAAGTGCGCGGTCAAGATCGTAGCCGTGTGAGGTACGCCATGAAACTTCTGAAACTCCTTGTAGCCAGCTTTATCGCTGTGTCTGCCTTTGGTGGAGCAAGCTCATTTGCTGCTGACACCATCTCCGAAATGCGCAACGCGGACATCCTGACTCAGGATGCCGCACCGCGGATCCCAAAAGTCGTGAACTCTGACGAACGTCAGGTGCGTAACTACCCTGAGCAGCCACCATTGATCCCTCACAAGATCGACGGCTACCAGATCGACAAGCGCCTGAACAAATGCATGACTTGTCACAGCCGGACGGCAATTGAAAAGTCTCAGGCACCGATGATCTCCATCACGCACTTTATGAACCGTGATAATCAGTTCCTGGCGTCTGTTTCCCCTCGTCGCTTCTTCTGCACCCAGTGTCACGTGCCTCAGACTGAAGCCAAGCCACTGGTTGAGAACACCTTCGTTGACGTTGATGACGTGCTCGAAGGTAAGACCGACAAGTAGGAGCACACCGTATGTTTTCAGCTATCAAACGGTTCTGGCAGGTTATCCGCAAACCTAGTGTCCATTACAGCCTTGGCTTCTTGACACTTGGCGGGTTTGTCGCTGGCATCATCTTCTGGGGTGGTTTCAACACCGCCCTGGAAGTCACCAACACAGAAGAATTCTGCATTGGGTGCCACGAGATGGAAAACACTGTCTATCAGGAACTTAAGACCACCATTCACTATACCAACCGGTCTGGTGTGCGTGCGACTTGTCCTGATTGTCACGTACCTCACAACTGGACCTCTAAGGTTGCCCGTAAGATTCAGGCATCCAAGGAAGTTTACGGCAAGATCTTCGGCACAATCAGCACACCGGAGAAATTCGAGGACAAGCGTCTTGAGCTGGCAAGCCATGAATGGGCTCGCTTTAAAGCCAACGACTCTCTTGAATGCCGTAACTGTCACAGTGAAGAGTCCATGGACTTTACGCGTCAGAGTGTGAGAGCTTCCGAGCAGCACGAGAAGTTCCTCGTGAGTGGTGAGAAGACCTGTATCGACTGCCACAAAGGCATCGCGCACAAGCTACCTGATCTGAGCCTGTTGAAAGAGGGTCACTAAGAGTGAAGCTTGCTTGATTGGTTACGGTCAAATCTCGCGAATTCACTCAAGCAAAGACTTTAGAACTCAAAGCGTGTTTGCAAGTGCGCGCGGCGAGTTCTAAGACCCATCACATGCTCAGACAAAAGAACCCCGCGGTTTGAAACCACGGGGTTTTTTCTTGTCCACATTTATTCCATAATTTTATCAATTAAAATTATATGAAATATACTCATGAGGAAAATTTCTGAAAAATGCCTCAGAGTCACCTCAATTCCCGCAATTTTGCGAGAGTTTACAAATATTAACCATTGCAAGTCTTGCCTGAAATTTTTTAAATATTTTCACCCTAGGGTTACTCCTAATTTCCTTAGGGAAGGTCTCCAGCCTTATACCAGTGCTTTTTAACACTCCGATAAAAACTGGGGGCCATATGCTCCTTAAAAATCGAGCGTATTAGAACACACCCCATCTGCAATCCATTGTTTTTGCGGAACTAATAAACTCGTCCTCAATTCAGGTGTACGTGCATGACGTTGCAGCTGAAAACTTTAGACCGGGCAAAGCACATACAAGCTTCGCCCCTCTGAAAGGACATAAAAAGATGAACGCTTTGAAGCTTTCTGCTGCAATCGTGGCCCTCGTTGCCGGCATGAGCACCGCTCAAGCTGCAAAAATCGATGTTTCTGATGGCACTGTGACAACGAATGACAAAACAATTACCGTAGATGCAGGAACAGATGCTGAAAGAACCGAGTTCCATCCTGGTCAATCTGGTAGAGCAACAGATATCACTGCAACCATAAGTGATATTGATGAATCAGATTTAAGCGGTACGCTCGCAACAAAGATCAATAATAAGGCAGATCAGAGCGCACTGAATGCTCAAGCAAAACGCATCACCAGTAACGATAGCGACATTTCACGTATCAAATCTGATATTGGTCACACCAATCGTCGCATATCTAACAACACTAGTCGGATCTACGCCAACGCTAGAGACATCGTAGGTAACAAGAGAAACATCCAAACTAATCGTGCATTCATTGGTTCAAACGCACGCGGTATCCAATCCAATCGCGCATTCATCGGTTCGAACGCACGCAATATTCACATTAATCGGGCGTTCATCAGTTCAAACTCCCATCGTATCGATACCAACAAGCAGAATATTGCGACCAATACCGCCAATATCTCCACAAACGCCGCAAACATCTCTTCCAACACCTCCAGCATCGTCTCACTGGAACAGGATGTTGACGAGCTGCGCAGCGGTGTGGCGATGGCGGTGGCGATTGCCAATGCGCCGGTCCTTCAGGGTGGCAAAAACGGTATCTCCGTTTCCGGTGGTTTTGGACACTTCAAAGGCAAAGCTGCATCTGCTCTGAAAGTGGCATTCCTGCCAACCGAGAACATGGCTGTTACAGCTTCTGTAGCCACAGACTTCAGCAACAACGTCACTGCTGGTGCTGGCCTGGGCTTCTCCTTCTAACAAGGATGTAGATCATGAAACCAATCTGGATCCTGCTGACAGCGGCAATGCTCTTTTTCTTTCAGGGTGTAAATGCGTACAGCACCACTGAGCCTTCCAATGAAGAGGATTGGTCAGTCAAATGCAGCAGTGACCTGTGTCAGGTCTATGCTGAAATCCGACTTGAGAACGGTGCGCTGGTAAATTCCATCATGTTTCGCAAACTCGAAGCAGATGTGTATGCAGCTATTATCAAGCTGCCGCTCGGGATCCACATCCCCAGCGGTATCCAGATTGGCATTGATGATGATGCCTTGTTCGACGCAAAGCTGATCACCTGCCAGCCAGATGGGTGCGAGGCGGCGTTTAACGCCAATAAGACCATCGTCAACTTCCTCAAGCGCGGCAAGGCCATGTCCATTGTGGTCACCAAGACCAATGACCGCAAAAAGCTGGCGCTGAACTACTCCCTGATCGGCTTCACCCGCAACTGGGAAGAGTTCACCAAACGTATGGCAGTCTTGTTGCCAGATGAGACAACCGGCTGATTTGCCCTGCCAAGACCCATGGTTGAAGCCTTAAGCTTTGAGGTCTATATTGAGAAAGATAGGAACGGGAGGCTCTCGCCCCCCATTCCCGTCGCTAGATGACTTTAATAAGAGCTCGGAAGAAGATGGTCAGTCGATTCCGGGCTCTTGTCATGCGCAGCTTAAACTTAAGCTTAATCGCAAGGTTCATCCAACATACCACCTCCTTACCAGGCCTTGCTACGATCGGAGTGCCTAACTCTCTCCGATTACGCGGACTGACACGCGCTGCTGCTTTGCAAGGAAGTGGCTGACAGCAGCCTAACAAGCCCGCAAACACTGCGCGTCCCCGGATCATCTCCCGCACAAAACACCTAGCTTCATCTTTGGGTATCAGGTCTCGCAATCTCATGAGGCTTCCCGATCACTACGCCTGAAAAGCAGCCATCGCTTAACGCTTTGTTTTGTCTGTCAGACCATGAAGTTTGCCCCTGCTGTACAGCGTAAACTAGGATTACACAGAGCCATAACGCGCAGCAGCAGGGTGATGTCGTTGACAGACCACGTGAAGAAATCAGAGCACCTCTCAAACATCGCGGCCTTTTATTCCGGAAAGCTTGCGGACGTGAAGGGCAGGAACACCTTCCAGCAAGCACTGGCTCCTGATTATGATGCGCAAGAGATACCCGAGCACTTGCTCGGGTCCAGTTTCGGCTGTGGCAATCCGCTCGCTTTCTCGCAGATCAAAGAAGGGGAGACAGTGCTTGATCTTGGCTCCGGCGCGGGACTGGATCTTATTCTTGCCGCCGAGAAGACAGGTCCATCAGGTAAAGTCATCGGCATTGATGTCAGTGAGGATATGATCACGCTGGCCAAACGCAATTGCGAGCGGCATGGCCTCCATAATATTGAACTCCATCAAGGTGTTATTGAGCATCTGCCATTCCCGGATCAGTCCATGGACTGGGTCATCTCAAATTGCGTTATCAACCTGTCCACCGACAAAGCTGCTGTATTTTCTGAGATCAACCGCGTGCTCAAGCCGGGCGGCAAACTTGTCATCTCAGACATGCTGGCGGAGGACTTACCGGACTGGCTGCATATGCATCAGGATCTTTTGTCCGCCTGTATATCTGGCGCGGTCTCAGAAGCAGCTTATTTGGAATACGCAGGAAACAGCGGTCTCACTGCGCTGACAGTTCTGGATCGGATGACTTATGAGAACACCGTTCTGAAACAGCTCATCAAAGACGAGCTGCCCGTTGCATTAGAAGAACTGGCCAGACAACTTGGGCTTTCAACAGATGCGATGCTGGACAAGGCTGTCACCGAACTCTCAGGTAAAGTGAAGGCCATCAAGCTCTATGGCGAAAAGCCTGCCTTAGGCTGAGTTTCAAGCCATTCAAGCCCTTCTTCGACCCAGCAAAACATAATAGCCAACACCCAGCCCCATGAGGGCCAAAGCAATCAACGCAGCCACAAGATCATACGCAAAGCACGAAGTAAGTGCCAAAAGCGAAAGAGCGAGCGTTACATACGCCGTTTTTTGCCCACCCGGTGCACGATAAGGCCGGTGCAACTCGGCATAATCTCGCTTCAGCAAAATATAACTCACACTTTGCAGCGCATAGGACAGCGTCGCGCCGATCACTGCAATGTTGATCATTAACTCTCCTTTGCCCGTCAGCGAGCAGAGGAATCCAATCACACCGGGAATAATCAACGCCCAGTGTGGCACTTTTCGTGAGCTGATCGCGGACATGAACCGGGGCAAATATCCTTCTCTCGACATGGCAAAGACCAGGCGGCTGTATCCAAAAATAATAGAGAAGAACGAAGCAATCAGTCCTGTAAGACCGATCAGATTGACGATGGAGGCCAGAACGGAGTCTTCGCCGAAAACGTGATCAAGCGCATCTACCAATGGCGCGCCGTAATCTCCCACTTCCACAGCGGTCGCAGCACCGGGAATGAACACAACAATAAGCAGCCCATTGGCCAGCAGAAACAACATGGCCCCAATGATACCGCGCGGCAGATCAACCGCAGGGTTCTTAGCCTCCTCCGCCGCAAGAGGTACGCCTTCCACCGCTAGAAACAGCCACATGGCAAACGGAAGGGCTGCCCAGATTGAAACTTCATCGAATGCCAGCAGGTTTTGCTGATCAGAGCTGAAATGAACAGAGGCCGCCAGATTGGCAAAGCTGAAATGCGGCACCAGCGCCATCAACGTCACCACAATCGCCAGTACAGCAAAAGCAGTCACAACCAGCATAAAACGCAGGGCCTCACCAGCTCCAAGCAGGTGCACGCCGATGAAGACCACGTAAAACACCGCATACACCAAGGGGCCATTGATACCCCAAAGTGCTTCAAGATACTGTCCGATGAAGATCACAATCGCGGCTGTCGCAATGGAATACTCCAGCAAAACCGCCAGTGCGGTGGCAAAGCCCCCCGTATCCCCCATCACCTTTCGTGAAATCCGGTAGCCTCCCGCGGCACTCGGCAATGCGGCAGACATCTCAGCAAGACACAGGACGAGGCAGAAATACATAAGCCCCATCAATGCCACAGCGATCACCATACCAAACCAGTTTGTCACCGCGAACCCATAGTTCCACCCGGCAAAACTGCCCGAAATCACATAGGAAACCCCAAGCGTCGCCAGCAAAAACCAACCTGCGGCTCCCTTTTGAAGCTGTGATTTCTCTTCGTGTTTCATTGCAATTGATGCCCATGAACGGATCGAAAGCCTGGAGTAAGCCACCAGCTTACTACTCCTGCCCCAACGCCCAACACCCGCTATTTCTCTCGGACTGCCCCTAAGCAACAGTTGGCGTAATGTTGACCCTCTCGTCTTTTCTGCATTAATTCCCATCAGCGGGAGTGTATTGAAACGAGCAGCCTGATCATTGGCGAGGATATTCAGGCTCAGCTAGGTTTTTGGGATGACCTTTGCATTGGGAGGGCCGAAGCTCACTTAATCCTAGCGATTGTCAAATGGGTTTTGACTTGAAATGTCAGTTGACCCTCGCGATTAGCATGAGGCTGCAAAAGGGCTTTAAGTTCATTGTGAAAGTCTTGGCGGCGCGCGCTCAGCTTTGCCAGCGCGAAAGTATCACGCGAATGCTGGCACAAGATAAAGTCCTCAACGGTTTGCCGGAAAGGCTGCGAAACATACTCTTTGGTTTCAAGGAGATTGATATAGTCCAAATGTTTGGTTTGGGTCGCCCGCCATTTATTAGAATTTACCTCTTCACCTGTGATTTGAGACACCCATTTTGCCAAAAATTGTTGCCACTCATCTTGCCACGGCGGCTGAAACGCTGCATCGCCCTGAATGATTGCAAGAATATGATTTTCACTCACGTGCTTTGCAAGTTTAGGGAACAGCCTGCTTGGTTCCATCCAGTGGATGCTTGATGCAAAAGTGACTGTGTCAAACTTACCCGTCAAAGGCGCCCTTTCGGCTGTCGCCTCCACCCATTCAAGGTTGTCTGTCCTACCGTTTTCCAAGGACCGGCCTAATTTGATCATGTTAGCGGAGGGGTCGACGGCACAAACCTGATCAAAGACTTTCGTCATTGGTCTGGCAATTTTGCCCTCGCCGCAGCCCAGATCCAATAAGCGGTGTGTTGCGGAAGACCGATCAATGATGCACTCGTAAACTTGCTGAGCGTAAGGAGGGCGGCGCGGGTAAAAACCGGCAACTTCAGGTGCTTTAAATGTGGCCCCGGCAATGTCGGACAATGGAATTTCTCCGAAAAAGGCACACCATCCCTAGCTTCGTTACCAAGTGAGAGCTGGTATGCTTTAAGCGTATGATTATACTCAATTGCCCTGCGCCGCTTGAGTGGTTCGACTTGAAGGTTAGTGCATAGT
>NZ_LMCJ01000021.1:386205-432788 GCF_001623085.1 Pseudovibrio sp. W74 | reverse complement strand
GGTCTCTTAGGTCTGCCTGATAAGGGGGGTAATCAGGCAGGCGCCTGAGTGGTTTGGCGGGTGCAGACGGAGGCGAGCTCCTCTTGGGCCTGATATTGAGAGAGGAACACTTTGCCCGTCAGCTCATCAAGGAAGTGCGAGCGTTGCAGGCGATCCATCACCGGGCCTTTCACCTCTGAAAGGTGCAGCGTGATGCCTGCGTCTTGTAACCGGTGGTTGATGGCTTCCAGAGATTCCAGAGCACTCAGATCTACCTCATTCACCGCAGAACATTGCAGCACCACATGCTTGAGGCACTCATCATCTACCGCCCGGTCATAGATGTAATCTTCCAGAAAACGTGCGTTGGCGAAGTAGAGGCTTTCATCAATGCGGATGGTCAGCAGTTCTGGCGTTGTCAGCACTTCATGCCGGTTGATATTGCGAAAATGCTCGGTCCCCGGCACCAGCCCAACCTCTGCAATGTGAGGCCGGGAGGTTTTGTAGAGGTAAAGCCCAATGGAGAGGATCACGCCTGCAGAGACACCTGTCTCAACACCAAAGCCGAGGGTCAGCAAAATGGTGGCAGCCACGGCTGAGAAGTCAGACTTGGAGTAGCTCCAGCTGTGCTTAAGAATGCTGAAGTCCACCAATGACAACACAGCCACAATGATGGTCGCAGCCAATGTGGCCTTGGGCAGGAAGAAGATGAGCGGTGTGAGGGAAACAGCAGCAATCGCCAGACCAACCGCCGTATAGGCGCCGGCAGCAGGCGTTTCAGCACCCGCATCAAAGTTGACCACGGAACGGGCAAACCCACCCGTTACAGGATAACCACCTGTGAAGGCTGCACCAAGGTTGGCAGCACCCAGACCAATCAGCTCCTGATCAGGATCAATACGCTGACGCTTCTTCGCAGCCAGCGTTTGCGCCACGGAAACGGACTCTACAAAACCAATGATGGAGATCAGCAGTGCAGGTATAAACAGCGCGCCGATCAACTCACTGGAGAAGCTTGGCATGCTGAGCGGTGGCAGGCTTTGTGGCACAGCACCGACAATCTTAACTCCGGCTTGATCCAAACTGAATATCCACGCCACAGCCGTCGTCGCCACCACGGCGGCGACCGGTCCAGCCTTGGTCAAAACATCCGCAAGGCGTGGCTTCAGGCCCATGTTCAGCAGCATCGGTTTCATGCCCTTGCGCACCCAGAACAGGAACAAGGTGGCCGAGACACCAATCAAGATCGTCGCCAGATTGGCTTCGCCCAGATGCTCCCAGATGGAAGAGATAATCTCCACCAGCGTATGCCCTTTCGCGTCCACACCCAGAATATGTTTGAGCTGGCTGCTGGCGATCAAAACACCTGAGGCCGTGATGAAACCGGCAATCACAGGGTGGGAGAGGAAGTTGGCGAGAAAACCGAGTTTGAACACGCCCATCAGCAGCAAAATACCGCCGGACAGCATGGCAAGGGTCAGCGCAGCAATGGCATAACCTGCTGTGCCACTGTCTGCGATCTGGCCAATCGCGGCTGCAGTCATGAGCGAAACAACAGCAACAGGGCCAACGGCCAGCGCACGGCTGGTGCCGAAGATGGCGTACAAAATAATCGGAAGAATTGACGCATAAAGCCCGGCTTCCGGCGGCAGGCCAGCAAGCAAAGCATAAGCAAGAGACTGCGGGATCAGCATGATCGTCACAATCACCGCTGCAATCATGTCATTAGAAAAACTGTCTTTATTATAGTTTCTGCCCCAAGTTAAAACGGGCAAATATCGCCGAAAGGCCGAGGAGAACATGGGTCTGCCTTCAAAGTGCATAGATTAATCCGGGGAAGCAGCTCCCCCGGACACATGATAGTAATTCAGCAAAGGCCGCAATGCTTATTTTAGCTTGCGCTAACCTTCTCAGGCTTGATCATCCATTCCTTGCCACGCAGCATTGCCCACCAGTAAACCGGAGGCAGGATCTGCTCTTTCAGGATCCACGCCGCGCGAGTTGGTTTGGTACCATCCAGCAGCCATGTGGGGAAGCTTGGCAGCAAGGTTCCGCCATACCCGAACTCAGCCAGTACGATTTTGCCGCGCTCCACGGTGAGCGGGCAGGAGCCATAGCCGTTGTACATCGCTGGTTGTGAGCGACCTTCGATGTCTGCAACAAGGTTTTCAGCAACGATTGGCGCTTGCATGCGAGCTGCAGCAGCTGTTTTTGCATTGGGTGCGTTCATCACATCACCCAATGACCAGATGTTGCTGTGCGTTTTGTGGCGCAGCGTAACTTGATCCACATCCACCCATCCAGCTGCATCCGCCAGTGGCGAGACGCGGATGAAGTCCGGTGCTGATTGCGGTGGGCACACGTGGATCATGTCGAAGTCAACTTCTACCCGCTCAACTGGCGTGTCCGGCTTGGCCACGTCAAACCAGGCCTTCTTCGCAGGACCATCAATGGCGACCAGATTGTTGAAGAAGTTGAGGTCTGCGTTGTACAGGTCGATGTACTTCTCCAGCGCAGGCACATACTCCTTCACACCAAACAGCACGCCGCCCGCATTGTGGAACTGAATGTCGATGTTCTTCAGCACGCCTTGCTTGCGCCAGTAATCACCGGAAAGATAAAGCGCTTTTTGCGGTGCTCCGGCGCATTTAATTGGCATCGGCGGCTGGGTGAAGAGCGCACGGCCCTCTTTCATGTTGCTCACCAGTTGCCACGTGTAGGGTGCCAGATCGTAACGATAGTTGGAGGTGACGCCGTGCTTGCCAAGCGTGGAGACCAGCCCGTCCACCTTGTGCCAGTCCAGCTTCAGACCGGGGCACACCACAAGGCGATCGTATTTAACGACGCGGCAACCATCCAGAATGACCGCGTTGTCTTGCGGTTCAAACGCAGCCACCGCGGATTTGAGCCAGTGCACGCCTCGCGGTATCAGCGAACCCATGGTTTTAGCGGTCTGGGAGGCATTGAAGATGCCACCGCCAACCATTGTCCAACCCGGCTGATAGTAATGAATATCAGCAGGATCAATGACAGCGATCTCAAGATCGCTCTTTCGGGATTTCAAACTCGCGGCCACGGCAATGCCAGCAGCACCGCCACCCACAATCACCACATCAAACGAAGCATCCGCGCGGTCTGTTGGGGTTCTGCCACCATTGGCAATGCGGCGCACGACGCCTGCCATGTCATAGCCAGCGGACTTAGTGGCTGCCAGAATATCGGCCACGGTCAAAGTCTCAGCCTGACTGAGAGACCACAGCGTGGCGCAGCGCGTGCCAGTGCGGCAGTAAGCCAGAACAGGGCGCGGAATTTCGTTCATGGCCTTGCCAAAGGCCTCGGCGTCTTCATCAGACACCTTACCGGAAATAACCGGCAGATAGCGCGTTTCCAGACCCAGCTTTTTCGCAGCCGCTTCAATCTCGTCAAACACCGGTTGGTCTGCACCTTCCCCGTCCGGACGGTTGCAAACAATACTGCGGAAGCCCAGGTCCGCGATCTTCTGAACGTCTTGCGCAGTAATCTGCGGACAGACAGAAAGTGATGAGCTGATACTCTTAATATCCATGATGTTTCCCCTCCTCACATCATCAGATCAAAGTGCGTTGATTGGCACTTTGAGCATTGGAACGCCGTCCTCATCGGTCGGCACTGCACCTGCACGCATGTTCACCTGCAAAGACGGAATGATCAGCTTTGGTACGTCCAGCTGTGCATCACGCTCGGTGCGGAATTTGATGAAATCTTCGCGGGAGTGGCCTTTACCAACGTGGATGTTATGTTCTTTCTCCGCGCCCACTGAGGTTTCCCACTCAATGTCGCGGCCATTCGGGCCGTAGTCGTGGCACATGAACAGGCGCATCTCGTCAGGCAACGACAGTACCTTCTGAATGCTGTCATAAAGCGTTGCAGCATCTCCGCCCGGGAAGTCCGCACGAGCAGAGCCGCCATCCGGCATAAACAGGGTATCGCCCGCAAACGTCGCATTGCCCACAACGTGAACCATGCAAGCGGGAGTATGACCCGGTGTGTGAATGGCAAACGCAGTCATGGTGCCGATCTGATAGCTGTCCCCGTCCTTGAACAGCTTGTCAAACTGGCTTCCGTCGCGCTGGAATTCAGTTCCTTCGTTGAACACCTTGCCGAATGTGTCCTGAACCACGGTGATGTTCTCACCAATGCCGATTTTGCCGCCCAACTTCTCCTGAATATACGGAGCAGCAGAGAGGTGGTCGGCATGAACATGGGTCTCAATCAGCCATTCAACCGCCAGGCCATTGTCCTGCACGTATTTGATGATCTCATCCGCATTGTCATAGGTGATGCGGCCCGCTGCATAGTTGATGTCCATAACGGAATCGACGATGGCAACAGAAGATGAGGCAGGATCCTTCACCACATAGCTAATTGTATTGGTGCCGGGGTCAAAAAAGGCCCTGACTTCAGGCTCGACAGCCATGTTCACGGGGTAGTTCGTCATAACTTCCTCAATAAGTTAACGCGTGCGCAGTGGCGGTCGATGGTACGTGCACTTGTTTGTTTTCGTGTTCGACCGCCTGCACAGCCGCCTAAGCATTTCTTATTATATTTTTTTGTCGGAAATCAGTTTGTGATCTCCGGAAACATGCTTAAACGCGGCAGGTTTTAATTCCAAAAATGGAGTAGAACGGGCAAATCCGCACGGCGGAAACCAGCAGCATTACAATGCCAACAATGATTGCGCCATAAAAGAAAAGTGGCTGCATAAACAAAGAAATGTTGGTAGACAACGGCAGTGCAATCAGCACAACACCGACAATAAAACGAAGAATGCGATCAATAGTTCCAACGTTAGCCATCATAGTCTCGTCCTCCAGGTACGTGGCCTAACGGATAACGAGTCTTCGCAAAGGCTTCAGTGACGAAGTCACCAAACTCCGCTCCAAACCCTTCTTTTCTTCGAAGCGCCTTAAAAATCAATGCGAAATGCCCAAAGGTCATAATGCCAGCTGGCTATCCCAGAACAATCCATAGGTTTCAGAGATCCAATTTCTGGCTAGCATAGCGTTGAAGGGCACAGCCGGAAGATTCGATTGCCCGAGGCGTGCGCCAGAAAGCAGTTGGGGTTCCAGTTGACCGAAGTCTCCGTAGCAAACAAAGATTTTTACACTCAACTCCATAAATCGAACCCGGGATATGGCACCTCTTCATCCTACCTGATGGACGTTATCCTGCCGCTGGCACAAGACGTGAAGCCTGCAAGAATTCTGGACTACGGCTGCGGGAAAAGCTCATTGATTGAGGAGCTTGCGGCGAACCTGCAATGCACTTCACACCGCTATGATCCCTGCATCGCAGAATACAACAATATGCCGGAGGGGCGTTTCGATCTTGTGCTGAACACAGATGTGCTGGAGCACGTACCGGAGGACGAACTGGACGATGTTTTGGCGGACATTCAGGCCAGATCAGACAATGTTATCTTCCATATCCCAACCCTTTACGCGACAGCCTTGTTGGCGGACGGCTCCAACGCGCACTGCACCGTTCGCTCAGCCCCTTGGTGGCAGGAGAAACTCTCGCAGCACTTCCCGTATGTTGAGGTTTTGCGCAGCACCAACAACGACCAGCAATTTTATGTCACGTGGGACGCCTCTGCTGAAGCGCGGCAGAACCTGAGACAGGTTTACCGACAGCGCAGGCGCGCCAACTCGGTGGCAAAGCGCAAACACATTCTGCGCATGCTGCGGATGAAGATGTTGAAGGGGTACGTGCCAAAACACGAGTTGCAGAACGATATTGCTGGCAAGCGCATCGCCGTCGTTGGCAACGCACAATCCCTCAGCAACAAAGAGTATGGACCTGAAATTGACGGCCATGACATCGTGATCCGGCTAAACCGCGGTACAATTCCGCACACCAAAAGCCATGGCCAGAAGCTCTCATGGGTGGCAACAAGCCTCGATATTCCCAAAAGCTTTGTGTATGGCGAGCAGGCGCGGCGGGTTATCTGGACACCGGCTGAACGTAGTTTCTCTCTGCCCTATTGGCTCGCCAGACATAACGATGTTGTCTACCTGATGAAACCCGCAGAGTTGAGGGGTTATCAAGCGCGTACAGAGAAGAAGCCAAGCACCGGTTTCCGCCTATTGGGCCTGCTGGAAGAGTTGGGCGGTTACAAGCACATCAACATCTACGGCTTTGACTTCTTCGCCTCCCCCACAAACACCAACCACATTGAGCCCAGCAAGGCGCGGGCGGATCATGATTATGACCGCGAGCATCATGAAGTTCAAAAATGGATGGCTCGCGACCCGAGGGTTTCTCTTAAACTCTGAATCTGTACTTTTGCGAGTATTCTCATCCTTAAATCAGAACCGCTTTTCGGGAATACGCTCTAGGCTTTTGCCAGAACTTCCAGTCCGGCGCGGTCAACAATCTCGATGGTTCCGCGGGATTGGGTTATCCAGTCACGGCGCTGGAACTCGCGCAGCTGGCGGGAGATGACCTCGCGCGCCGTGCCCAGTTCTGCTGCCATTTGCTGGTGCGTGGTGGCCACTTGCTTGCTGCTACCAGCAAGTTCCAGCAGTTTTTGCGCAAGGCGGATGTCCATGCGTTGGAACGCAATCTCCTCGATCACCAAAAACAGATCCGTGATGCGCTTGGAGTAGGCGGAGAACACAAAGCGGCGGAAGGTTTCGGATTGGGCAATGAGATCATCAAACACCATACGCGGAATAGCGACCGCTTGCGTGTCTGTCTCCGCGATGCCTTCTGCTGAATAATCCTCATAGGCCAGCAGACAGGCCGTCGTCAGCACACAGCTTTCGCCTGCATGCACACGGTAGAGAATGATCTCGCGTCCACCCTCAGAAAGCTGCTGTACACGCACGGAACCTGAAAGCAAAAGCAGGAGGTTTTCCGGGGCTTTACCGGGACCAAAGATGATGGTGTCGGCAGGCACAGAGACAATGGTGCTACGATTAACCAGAATGTCCCTGATGTGATTTTCCAGCTTGGAAAGGCCTTGGAATCGATCGATCCAATTGGCAGCAGCGGTTGTCATGGTTTCCTCCCGAAACGCCCCCAAAAATGCGTATATTCTTGGCATAGTGCATAAAAGCGTTTAGCGCAATCAGGGCCTTTAGCAGAAGAATAATCTAAGGAGCCTGCACTACTAGCTGCATTAAGGAATAAATTTTCACTTCAGCCTTATTCTGCGCGTTCGCCGACAACACCCAAAGCCTCTTCGGCTGACAAGCGTTCTTCCGGAGAAAGTTTCAGCAGGCCTTTAATCGCGCCCTTGATGTTGTCCGGTGTGCCATCCAACCGCGCTTCCAGCTTTTCATCCAGTAAAGATTGATCATTGCTGCTGCCACTGCGGAATTCCTGAAGTTCATCAATCAGCTCCTGCTGCGCATTTTTGCCAGCAGCTGCCGCAACAAGCACAAGACCACCTGCCCAAGAATCCACCTTAGAGGAGAGCTCGGCTCCATCAACAAACCGTTCAGGCGGCTGGTTGTTTGGCGTACCGCCAATCTCCATTTCAAAATGCTGGCCATCCTCACAATCGGCAGCAACACCCTCATGCGCCGTTGCATAGTCAAAGCTGGTAATCACCGGTTCTGTGCTGTCTTCCTCACGAAACTGAATAGTGTCGATGTTCAGATCCTGATGGAAGATGTTCCGCTTTTGCAAAAACGAAACTCCGGCCAAAAGGCCTCCGGCGAAGTCGTTGAGCGGCTCTTCATCCATGCCTTTGTCTTCTGGGAGACGATCATCCAGCGACCCTCCCTTCAGTTTTTCACGGATGGCGAATGGCTCCCCGAACTCCGTCAGGCCTGCGCCTTTCAGCTTCAAAATATTCTCACTGCCGGGCGCCTGATCAAACTCACCAAGTGCGGTGAGGATCTTGGCTTCGTGCACCAGCAGCTCTGCCCCGACAAAAGTTGGCGGGGAATCCGGTCCGGCGGAATAGGCGTTTGGCCGCTTGATCACAGCATCTTCCATGTACGGATAATCCTGCACCACGCCAGACGCATCATAAGACAGCACATTTTCCGCATTGGCCGCACCGCCTGTGACAGGAGGACTGACCTTGCCTGTCACATCCATGGCATGCTCTTCAGAAATACCGAACATGTTGCCATAGGGCTGTTTGCCGCCACTTGTATTGCCATGTTGAAAGGCTGAGGGCACGGAATCCGGCTCAATGACCATGGTTCCGTCTGGTTTGGTTTGCACCTTGATGGGGCTGTTATCCGGAGGCGTTTCACGTGCGTTTGCGGAGCCCGCTGCTGCTTGTGCTGGCGGCAGATCAATGCTCAGGACTTTGGCGACAGCTCTCATCCACGTGTCATAGTCAGCCATTATCACCTCGAAAAACATCACCAGCCTTGCGAACCACTCGAGATCTCCTCGTTTCAGCCTGCAGTATCGGGAAGTATCGTTGTTCGCCTATGCGCTAAAAGCAAACAGCCAAAACAACGTGTAAGCGGCCCTACCAAAATAATGAGAATTGCAGCTACTGCTGCTCATCCTCTGGCTGATCTTCAATCAGCGCTAATGCTTGCTCAGCGGTCATTCGCTCATTCAGATCGATCTTCAGAAGTCCTTTGATCACGGCCTGAATGTTTGGCGGTACATTTGCGATGCGCGGATCAAGAAAGGCATCATAAAGCCCCTGATCTCTGCGCCCGTCTTGTGCACGAAACTCTGCGGTCTCATCGAGGAAAGCTTGTCGCCCCTCATTACCGATTGCCGCTTGTAACATCAGAACTCCGCCATTCCAGGAGTCGATCTTGCCGGTCATCTGGCCATTTTCATCGTATACTTCCGGCGGTTGAATATCGGGAGAACCACCTCTCCTATAGCCAAAGTCCCGACCATTTTCGTGGTCAGAGGCAATGCCCTCATGTGCTGAGGCTGTATCAAAATCACTGATAACCGGCACAGTGCTGTCATTTTCGCGAAACAGAATGTTATCAGCCTTCAGGTCCTGATGAATGATGTTCCGATTTTGCAAAAACGCCATGCCAGAGAGAACGCCCTTTGCAAAATCATTCAGTTGCGGCTCTTCCAGACCGCGATCATCAGGGATACGATTTGCAAGTGTGCCGCCATTCATTTCTTCCATGATCAGGAACGGATCACCAAACTGCGAAATGCCAGAGCCTCGATATTCGATGATATTCTCTGCCCCCTTCGCATCTTTAAAATGAGAGAGAGCGGTCAAGATTTTGGTCTCATGCACAATCTGATCGGCACCAACAAACTGCAATGAACCATTTGCCTCTTCCATCGCATGGCATCGTTTGATAGCGGAATCTTCAATATCCGGGAACTTTTGCAGGTATCCTGTCGCGCCACTCGCGAACACACTTTGCAGCCGCTCGTTGCCAACCTTATTGGGCGGTGTGAGCAGACCTTCTACATTCATCGAATGTTCAGTAGGTTCATAAGTCACCTTATCACGCCGACCTAAACTGCGTTCCCGTTTGGCTTTAATCGTGGCTGGAACAGAGCGTCGATCAATAACCATGGTGCCATCATTTTTCCGGTTCAGGCGGATAGGGCTACCTGCCTGCGGCATCTCGTTGTAAACCCGGCGTTCCGGTGGCTGCTCGCCCTCTCCTGGCTGCGGATCATGCTGGTGCAACTCGCGATGCTCGGGCCGTTCCAGTTCCTCAAATTCCTCGTCATCCATATCCTCCTGTTCGCCCGCTTCATAAGGTGGCGGAGGATCGTAAGGCGGCGGGGCCTCAAACGGGATTTCCGGTTGCCGCAAGTCTACACCGCGCTGCTCAACACCCCGCTCAATGTCGCGTTCGTCCTCATCATCTCCAAGCGCCAAAAACTCGCCTTGCTCTTCGATAATGCGGCCTTGCTGATCGTGCGTGGGCCGTTGCTCAATGCCTTCCTCGATGTTTTCCTGCTCTTCATCCTCAACGATGGCCATAAACTCGCCGCGCTCTTCCTCAGGCCCATCAACAATCATGTCTTCAACGGCATTGTCACCTTGCGGAGGGATCTCACCCAGCCGGACATTCAATGCCCGTTCCACAGCATCCAGCCATTGCTCTTGCTCTGGCGGCAGGTTTTCCTGATTTCCAGCGGGGTTTTGGGGTTGGGCAGGCACGGCATTCCTCCGACAATCGGTCCTGAGAGATACAATATATCATGCGAAGAAAAATGCCTTCCGCTAAGTAATGTTTATTGGAGTTTAGGTGTAGGCAGTCTTAGCGAGGCCCGCAAAATTGTGCAGCCTGCGTTTACCCAGTCGCAATCAATGTGCTCGTCAGCTTTCTACACCTACCCCGTGGCGTCCCTTGCCGTGGCTGAAAGCCGTTGCGCCGGAAACGGTCTCTCCGCTGGAGATTACCGAAAGGCCGCGCCGCATCTCGTTCCTGATCGCTTCTGCTTCTGTCATGTCCCACTGTTCAAACATGGAAAGCCGGTCACTGCGCATGCACATTTGCGGAAATTGCGCCATATGCGCCGCCAATTCCTTCGCCCTGGTGAGAGCCTCCCCGTCTTCCACCAGGCGATTGACGAGGCCAAAAGCCACGGCTTCCTCACCGCTCACACTGCGTCCTGTCAGGATCATATCTGCGGCGCGGGATTGGCCGATCAAACGCGGCAGGCGGATGGTACCCATATCAATCAGTGGCACGCCAAACCGCCGGCAATAGACGCCAAACACCGCAGATTTTCCGGCAACGCGCATATCCGCCCAAAGCGCCAGCTCCAACCCGCCAGCCACTGCATGGCCCTCAATCGCCGCAATCACTGGTTTTGATAGCCGCATTCGAGACGGGCCCATCGGCGCGAATTCGCCTTCCTCTTGCAGGGTATTAAGCTTGCCTTCTGAAATGGCTTTAAGGTCAGCACCCGCGCAGAACGTGCCTTGAGACCCGGTGAACACGGCAACAGAGAGGCTGTCGTCCTCATCAAAGCGGGTAAAGGCATCCACCAGTAGCTGCGCCGTCTCCCCATCCACCGCATTGCGCCGTTCAGGTCTATCCAGCGTAATAACCGCCGTCGTCCCCTCAACCTCAAAACCAACCGCCATAAACCCCTCCCCTGAAATTCAGGAGAAGCCTAACAGAACTTGCCAAGCCCCGTCAGCCATTCAAAGGTGGAGTGTGGGTGTCTATTTGTCAGTGCGTTTATGGGAGATTTATTGCTTGGGCTTTCTTCTGAAGATACGCCCAAGCACGACATCTAAGACCTTTTCGAGGGCAAAGAAGGCTGCACCTGTTCCCAGTATTATGAGGATGGGAATGCGTGTGAGAAAATACAGAAATTCCCAAATGACAAGAAGCCAGCCAAGTAAGCCTGTAACCACAAGTGTTTTACTAGGCCTCTTCTTTCCGCCTTCAATTCCCAAAAGCTTCTTCCCTCTTCCCGACCTAAACAGTATTTGGAGAGAGGAGCCAATATTGCAATTATAGGTTGTTTCAACGCTCTAAGCATTGGGGAGATTTGGGAAGAGTAGCCATGAAGCCGTCGGTATAGACATTCTCAAATCAAAATGTCTATACCGAATCTTAGCATCCAGATCTTCAGAGTTGCGCAAGCAGCAGGCGCAGCTTCTCCAATATTTTACAAGCTGAAGGACGCCAGAGCGCTTGGAGATGTCGCATTGACCAATGAGAAGACCTGTTTGGCGAGCTCAGTCTGAACGTGCTGCGCTTTCTCACGCGCCAGATCTAAATTCATGTCCTTATCAACGTTTGCGGCAGCCTCAGAATCGACTGGTTCCGCTGGCTGAGACAACCCAGCAATCTTCTCATCACGGATCGCACTAATGCTGTCATAAGCCTGATCAAGTGCACCTTGCCAGTTAGCAAAGGCTTCTCCCAGAACACTTACAACGCTCTCGGCATCATCACCCTCAAGCATCTCTGAGAAATCGAATGTAAGTACGTTTATCCCTGCCAAACCTGCATTTTCAGCAGCTTCCCCTTGAAGAGCCCAAGTCTGCAAGCCAGTTAAATCGTTTAGCTCACCATCAGTGCTATCTGGCAGAATATTTACCAGCGCCTCAAGAAGGTCCTCATTCCGGAGGAAGGGATTGGCTGGGTTAAATTCTATGCCATTAGCAAGAATGCCCTGCATGCCTTCCTGGAAATTTCCAAGGCGATCAGCAAGGCCTGAATAGTCTCCGTTGTTTTCCGCAAGTGATGAGTTCATCGCGGTAAATGCAGCGCGAACTGGAGCAAGCTCAAACTGAAGTTCCGCAGCATGATACTTGAGCGTCATCTCTGCCAGCACATTTCTGGTTTCTTCAGAAATCAGGCTGTCCGAAGTTCCTTCACCCATTGCAACAGGCTTAAAGTCAATCCCTGTTTCGCTTGCTCGAAGAATCTTGAGGCCCTCATCCGCATCTTGCTGAACCGCAGGAGAGTTGGGTTGCTGCGTGGGGTTTTGTGTCTCAAAAAGCTGAACACTACTACTATTTAAATCAACAGAATTCATGCTTCTGCCCCTCTCTGGAAATAATGGGACATCTCGGCGAATCCGAGGCTGCAGAATAGCTTCATGCTCTTTCATCGAAAGTCTGCAGTAAACCTGATAACGAAATCTAGTATACGCGAAAAGACGTTATTAAAGGCAGGAGTATTTTATCACATTACATGCATCAATCACATGAATTATTATAAATGAAGCAATCCATTACTTAGGAAAATCGATTCCATTGGTTTCAGCCTCAATACATTTGGAATCAGATCGCAGTATAGACATTTTTACGGTAAACTGTCTATACTGCCCAAATGACAGATTTTCCTCTCGCTTATCAGAACCTCGCTGCGGATTATATTCAGAAAACGCATGATGATAGCAGGGCTCTTCGGGGCTCAGTTTATCAGCAGACGAAGGGGAATGTCGAGAACGTCTTCGTCAAGATGCCCGTGGGGGCTGGACGCAAGAGCTTGTATGTGGGGCCAGCTTTGCAGCCGGAAACACAGGCAAAAGTCGAGCGGATCAAGCATGCCAGCGAGCGGGCGCGAGCGCGGCGTAAGGACCTGAGCGTACTCAACAAAGTTGGCGTGCTGTCGACACACAGTTATGCGGGCCGTGTGCTGGATGCCATGGCCTATCATGGCCTGTTCCGCAATGGCGCCATTCTGGTGGGTACACTGGCTTATCAGTGCTACCCGCTGCTGTTGGGGTGTACGTTGCCATCCACACAGTTAGCGACGGATGACGCAGATCTGGTAGCCGCCTCATTGGCCATCAAGGCAGATGAGGGCATCGATATGCTCTCGATCCTGAAAGACGCCGACCCGAGTTTTGAGCCTATTCCGGAGCTGGATGGACGCGCGAAGCCATCCCGTTTCCGCTCTCGCATCGGGTTTGTGGTGGACTTGCTAACCCCAACCCGCAAGCGCGGCGAAAAGCAACCGCTGGAGCTGCAAGGGTTGGATGCGGGAGCTATGAGCCTGCAATATCTGGCTTGGTTGATTGATGATGCTTCTCCAGCTGCCTTGCCCTTTGGCGCAGGTATTCCAGTTTTCGTGCCACGCCCTGCGCGTTATGCGGTTCATAAGCTCATCCTTTCGCAGAAACGAGCCCATACAACCACAAAAATCGCCAAGGACCTGGCACAGGCCAAAGCCATTATCGAAGTGCTTGAGCGGTCTTGCCCCAGCTTGATCGGCGACGAACTTTTGGATGCCCAATCTCAAGGCAAGCAAGGTTGGAGCGATCCCATCGTAAAAGCTATGAAAGCCCTCTGGCCCGACGGTTCATGGCAGGAACACCCTGAGTTTGAGGAGTTTGTAGAGGGACTGTAGGCCCGCTTTCAAAACTCACGCCATGAACAGATTGCTGATGTTGCAGTCTTGCGAAAGATGCCCCTTCTCCCAAATGGAATAAACAATATTCCCAGCAGTATTGAGGACAGAAGGCCCTAACTCAATTCCGTTCATATCAACGGGCACAAAATGAAACTGCTGAGAAGTGTTTGTACCGCCCCTATCAAAAATCCGATAGCACATATCCGGCTTCAGCTCTCCGTCCATCTGTCCTTTGATAAACGCGGTTTTCAAATACCCGTAGCTATCAAACTCACCGTTTCCAACCCACATAACACTCCCCCCTAATATTGGCCTCACCGGCATCAAAGCTGAGAGTATCGCCTGCATACATACAGAGCATCTCTGCCTTTATAGGGAGCTAAAGTCACGATAGCAGCACACCGACCTCTGAGCATTCAGGGGGCTTACTGCCCCTCAGGTTTCTTGAAGACTTAAGGAAGACGCGTTATATTAGGCAAGTGGAACGGGAAGCGCTAACTCCCCGCTCCGGTTGTCAGGTTATCCTAAAGAGAGCCCGAAAGTAGACTGCCAGTCGTCTTCGGGCTCTTTTTACTTTGAACCTCAATTCAAATCTCACCTAACCACCACCTCCTTTGACCAGGCTTTGCTTCTGTCGGAGTGCCTAACCTCTCCGATTGCACGGACTGGCGCGTGCTGCTGCTTCGCAAAAGAGGTGGTACAGGTGAGCGTATGCCGACCGGAACAAACCGACAACATCATGATTTATCTAGCTTATTATTACCGGTATATATTAAGGGGCGAGATTTACTAGTTTCGAGTGCCCTCAACTTGCCTCAGTCACACTCACATGTTTCATCAGGAAAGCATGGAACACCGCGTCGAACTCCTCCGGCTTTTCGATGTAGGCGGTGTGGCCGCAGTTCCTGACCACGTAACGCTCAACGCTTCCACCATTTGCCTCATAGCGGTCCAGCGCTTGGGAGGTCTGGGTGACCATCGGCTGCGGTGGGAAGACCTCTTCACCGGGCCAGCTAGGAAGGAAGCCGAGTTTACCTAATGAGCCCAGATCGAACATAGAGGCATCAGAGACGACAAGATCATCCGCACCATGCACCCAAAGCACAGGCGGTTTGGCCTCAACATCACAGAACCCCAGAGGGTTTGCCTGACGGGTGGGTACGAGTGCATTGGTGCTGCCATAACGGCCCGGCGCGACACCCGGCCAATTGGGCGAGGGCACCACATCTCCCGGATAGGATTTGTCGCCGGTATGCTGCGCAAACACGGTTGCCATGTAATCGCCTAGCCGCGTGGGTTGGAAGGGCGGCTTCCAGACAAACGTATTGAGGATGTTGAGCGGGGAAAAATCGCTCCCCGTACTGCTGTCTTTGCCCATAAGCAGCTTTACAAACTCAGGATTCACTGCTGCAGCCCCGCTGCCTGCCCCGTCTTCAAAACACGGCGAGCCATCCGCTTTGCAGCACCCAAAGCCAAAGGGAGAGGACGGACTGACTTGCGTAAGCGACAGCACCCGCTGCGGATAATCGGCAAGAAACTGCCAGAGCACACCGCCGCCGAGCGAGTGGCCAACCATATGCGCAGCCTCAATCCCCAACTCGTCCATCAGCGCGGCAAGGTCATCGGAAAAATCCTTGGTGCCACGGGTTGCATCCACCACTGCGGCAGGGTCAGCGCCTGCATACCCGCGCAAATCTGGCGCAATGGCACGGAAAAACTTGGGCAAGCGCTGCATGGTCTCTTCAAACCATGTGGCAGCAGAAAGACTGCCATGAATGAAGAAGATCGGCACACCATCCTCAGGGCCGGAAAACAGCACCCGCGTGGTCAATCGCTTGGATTGAACAGACCGCGCTTCAAGAAGTGTTGGAATCTCAATCATCTTCACCCCAATGCTTTGGTGCACATTACGAGATGCCCCAAGAAAATGCCTGAGACAAACACGCAGGACCAACGACTTAAAGCAGTTTCATTGCCCGCAAATAAAGGCAAACCACCTCAAATAGCTAAAACTTGAAGAATGATGGCGGCGCGAATGCACCAATGTCAAGATTCTGCGCCATGCACGTATGCCAGGCGAAAACGGGAGAGCAGGCGTCAAAGGAAAGGCGTGCGGTTTCCCCTATTGTACCCGCTTGGCAGATATTGCCAGGGCTTTGATCTCCAGCAGGGCTTTTACCGCAATTTTGCGGCTGGTCAGGCTGAGTTGCCGCTGCCAGGCGTCCTCGTGGCGCGACCAGCGGAATGCATTGCTCTTTAAGATCCGGCAGATCTCCTCGCTGGGTTGCTCATCAAACACAAACTGAATGCGGTTGATACGCGGATTTTCTCTCACCGTCAGCCCGGGAACACGAATGCTTCCCGGCTCAACCAGTTGCTGCTGTTGCCGAGGGTTGTCTTGGGGCATAGCCTCGATCCTTTTTCTACATGCTATTCCTGAACAGACAGAGACGGGGTGCCAACGGGCAGGTCTGGTCTGATGCCAGTTAATTGACCCGTTGAACTCCCTCTCCGCATCACCCGGCACAGGGGTGTGGTGCTGTAATCACCCTCAATCTACGTAGGTAGGGTCACCTGAATGTTGAAGCAGGGCAAGAACCCGTAGACTGCGATCCTGCAGGTCCTCATTGTGTCCCATAATTGCGTGATTGATAGTGAGCAGCATGTCGTATTCCCGTGTGTGCTCCAGCCGGCTAGTCAAAACGATGTTCAGAGCTTCCACGAGGTTCTTCAATTGGCAGGATGCAAGTTGAAGGCCTTCTAATTCCTGATGAAAAGAGGTTTCGTCCTCTCTGATAATATTCAATTCCGACATTCCGCCTCACCCCGTATTTTTTAAATTAATGACCTATTCCGTGTTTTTATTATCCCGCGAATGCCTCCGGTATTTTGCAGGAGACACCCCAAACTGCCGCGTGAACGCGCTTATGAAATTGTTGTAGTGGCGATAGCCAATGTGCTGCGCGATTTTAGAGAGCGAGGCATCGCTCTGCTCAATCGTTTTGCGTGCAATCTCCAGCCGCTCATTGCGGTAGACCTCAAAAACCGTCCCTCCGAAAATCTTCTTGAAACCGCTGTTCAGGCGCTTCTCACCAAGGTTCACTTTGTACGCCAGATCACTCAAAGACAGCGGCGTGCTGAGGCTGCCCATCAGCAGCTTGTAGGCTCGCTGCACACTCGCCACTTCGTACTCGTTAAGCATTCCGCCAGCCGACACCTGATTGCTGAGAAAGTTGGCTTTCAGTGCCAGCAATTGCAGCACAGCGCCTTCAATAAACAGGTTCCGCATGGTCCCAACCAGCGG
Organism: Pseudovibrio sp. W74; assembly: GCF_001623085.1. NCBI lineage: Bacteria > Pseudomonadati > Pseudomonadota > Alphaproteobacteria > Hyphomicrobiales > Stappiaceae > Pseudovibrio > Pseudovibrio sp. W74. Next base: position 415,727 of record NZ_LMCJ01000021.1, on the reverse strand, counting down.
ACTGCTGATCACAGACCGCACAAGCCGCCGCATCTCTGGTGTCGGGCGAAACTCCAACAGGTTAAACTCCGGCTCGCTTCGTTTCAGAAACGGAAGGAACGTAGCAGGAATGTCGTCTTCAAGAGCCCGTGCGAGGAACTCCTCTGAAATTGAATAGGAGAGCAACTGCAGGTCGGTGCCGCGCGCAATCTGAAATTTGGTGGTAGAGGGCCCGTATCTGACAAAATTAGCCCGATCCGCACTCAGACTAAATTGCCCAACCCCGGAGACCGTTGCAACCAACGAGCCTTGTAAAAGAAAATTTCCGGATATCGTGCAGGCTTCGTTTCTAAAAGAAGTATAACAGGCGCTAAAATCCCGTTTTGGAAGTATTTTGGCAATCCGAACCTGAAGCTCTTGATTGTATTCAATATTGCTAATTATAGCAGAGACGTTTTCGTTGTTTACGTAGAGTGGAGCAGATGCGTCAAAGTACTTTCTGAAATGACCGTCACGTATATAGGTCCACTCTGATTGCATTAAATATTCCACTCATAACTATTCCAAAAATAAATTCATTATGCATTTATACCTAGTGCATAATTTTAGTATCAACTAAACAGCGAAACTTAACCCCAGTATTACCCTTGCGAATATTTTCGGCCTTCAAGAATAGAAAAACGGGCACAATTACTTACAGGTATGAACACCATAGTTTTCAAATGGATGCGCACAGGCCCACAGTACACACCCCGCAAATGGGTGTGTTTTAAAGCTAAATCAGTAAATCCTGAAATGTGTTCAGGCCTTTTTCAAAGCCTGCTGCATGGCGCGGTAGGATTGGGTTTGCAGGGCGTTTGAGGAGAGGTTGAAGCTGTTGGCCAGTTCGCCGATCTCCTGCTCGTGCTGAGATAGCATGTCAGCGTCATCTGTCATGATAGCCAGTTCAACAAAACGGCCAAGGTCAGGAACCTCATCCAGCGTGACGTGGAACTTGCCGAGAAAGTAGATGTCGCGTTTCTTTTCCAGCCGCTCAACCTCCTCAAACCCCAAAGACAGGATCATGGCGTTCGTCTGATCTGCATCTGCCATATCCATGGAGATACATTTGTCCGGCCCCGGCCCTTTGCTGATCCAGAGTGCACGGCCTGACGGACGCATGACACGCAGCACGTGTTGCTGGTTGTTATTGGCAAGGCGCCTGTCTGCAAGGTCATAAAAGATGTCTTGCTCGGTATTGCCAAGGGTGAAGGGCACGGCTCCACGCGCTTCCAGCTGACTGCGGATCACTTCAAGATCGGCAACAGCGTATTTGCGCTCCACTTCATAGATACCTTTGAAGTGATCACCCGGATCACACAGCATGCCTTTGGTTTGAAGATCTGTCCCAGTCATCACAGGCTCCCTAAGCTCATAAGAGTATCCTTAAAAAGCGTTTGAGAGGGATGCAAGAGCGGAAGCATCACGGACCACTGTTACGTGACCCGTGATGTATGTTTGTGTCGCTAAAAGCCCTTATGGACGGGAGGCGTATTGGGTGCCGACCTTGTAGCGCTTCATCTCGCTGTCGGTCATCCAATGCACATCTTCCGGCGGCGCGGCTTCCAGTGTGTACCAGTAGAACAGCGGATCGATGCCGATGTTTTTGTAGTACTTGAGATACTTCTCGTGCTCCTCATGCGTTTTGGACAAGTCCAGCGCGTTGTAATCCTCAGCACTCCAGGAATGAACACCAATGCGCGCGCCCTTCACTACAACTCGCTTTTTACCAGCAAGGAAGAAGTCCGTCCCACCAGACGCGATAATACCGTTTGACGGAATAACCGTGGTCAGCCCGCGTTCATGAACAATGCGGCCCGCCTCCAGATTGGCGTAATCATCATCGGAACCCGGTACATCCACCATAACGATGCGTTTGATCTTCGGGTTCTCATCCAAAGCCGCCCGCAAATCAATCGGCGTGGACGAGCTGATGACTCCATTCATCACCAGTTCTCCATCCACGGCCTCAAACCGTGCAATCTCGTAGTCATCTTCAATCGAGCCACACCCGGCCAGCACCAGCACCAACAACGCCGCTGCGGGCCAAACTATCATCTTCTTCAAAGCCACCATTCCAAATCCATCAAGTCGTTCTTGTTGGCCTAGTGCTTCTCATAGATGGGATGAAGGCTGGGTGATCGTCTGCTTGCTTATCAGTATCACCGTCTCCTGTGGGATTGATTTGATTTAGAACGATCATTCTGCTATCAACTGAGTCATGCCAAGAAAAGCCAACATAACCACACAGAACCTGACCGACCGCGCACTGGAGCATTTTTGGGAGAACGGCTTCCATGCCTCCTCCCTAGATGACCTTGTGAAATCAACAGGGGCCACCCGTCACGCCATTTACGGCGCATTCGGCGGCAAAAAGCAGATGTTCCTCGCGTGTTTCCAACGCTATCAGGACCTCGTTGTCTCACCGGCGTTCACTCAGGTAGAGCAGCCTGATGCGACGTTGGAGCAAGTCGCAACCTATTTTGAAGCGCAGATCAGCCGGGCGGAGGAAACAGGCCTTCCGGGCCCGGGGTGCTTTGTCGCCAACTCAGCAACCGAAGTTGCCCCGCATGACACGGAGGTTCTGGCCAAGGTGGAAGAACACAATGCCCGCCTCAAGCTGGGTTTTCTCAATGCGTTGCGCAACGAAACGCCTGCACCGCACCAACTGAGCGCTGAAGAGCTGGAATTGCTTGCGGGGGTGCTGGTGGTGTTCACCAACGGCCTCTGGTCCACCTCTCGCCTCACCCAAGACGGCGACTTTCTACGCGCCAGCACCAGACAATTTTTGGAAACCATCAGAACACGGATTTCGGCCCCATGACTGCTATTGCTCCCTCAAATCTCAAAGGAGCCTTTTGGCTCGCCCTGTTGCTAAACCTGCTTTGGATCAATGCTTCCGAGGTCTTTCGCTATTTCGCCTTCGTCATGCCCTTGATGCGCAGCTCACTTCCGCAACTTCAGGACGTAGCCCCCATGAACCTGCCGGTGTTTATGATCTGGGGCGTGTGGGACACAGTGCTGGTGCTCGCTGCAACCGGCCTCAGCTGGGTACTGCTGGAACGGTTCGGCCCAACCATCCGCAACGCGCTTTACGCAGGCAGCGCAATCTGGGCAACAATCTTCGTCATCCTCTGGCTTGGCCTTTGGAACATGAACCTGGCCACCACCCAAGTCGTCCTGACCACCTTGCCACTGGCCTGGCTGGAAATGCTAATAGCCGCCCTCATCGTGAGATGGGCAATGGTGCGGGGGTAGTTGGTTTTAGGCCATTTTCACAGTACCCTGCCCGCCGGATAACGGGGGAGAATCGGGATGGAACGGGTCACGGGTGGATGTTTGTGCGGTGCAGTTCGCCTTGTAGCAACGGGAGAGCCGGACAGGGTTGGAGTGTGCCATTGTCTCGATTGCCGTAAACATCACGGCGCCGTTTTCCATGCCTCGGCGGTCTATCCTGAGGAGAAGGTCAGTGTTGAGGGCGAAGTGAACGCCTATCAAGGCCGCTTCTTCTGCCCAAAATGCGGGTCTTCCGTCTATTCAACCAGCGAGGGCGAAGTCGAGGTCCATCTGGGCGCTCTGGACGAACCCAACCAGATGACCCCAACCTATGAGCTCTGGACAATTCGCCGCGAAACCTGGCTACCTGAGTTCCCGGTTGCAAAAACCTATGAGAAGGATCGTGTTGAAGAGTGAAAAGGTTGCAGTCACGCTTCAGCAAAAGCGCTGTACCCCTCTAATCATTTCTTTCTATAAATCCCTCAAAAAACATCTAATCACGACCTTTAAGCCTAACAGAATTCAATCTCTTGATCGTGCTTCAAAACCCAATGACTATAGCCTTGAGCGTTTCACTTGAGGAATGTCTATAAAGAGGTTGCCGAGGATGCCAACTGCAATAAAAGCACCTGAACTCCCCAAGAAGTGGTCGAATAGCAGTATTCCAAGCGAACATGAAGCAAAGCAAAGTATCAAGATCCTTCAGGCGCGCGCAAAGCTGGCAGGCGATTCACAAGCCCGCAAGCTGGCTGATCTAACGCTGCAGAAACTTGGAAACTTTTTGTTATTTGAAGCGAAAAAAGGGGATCAGAGCAAGCAAAAGCAAGCGGATGAAATCAAGCCAATGGTCATGAAGCTCTTTGAAAAGGCGCATGAACTAAGTGCTCGTTTAAAGTTGCCATCCGGGTCTTTTGTTGTGCGGGTTGCCAAGCAATCCAAGCCAAAATTTTATCACAACGCCTCAAGTGCCGGAAAAAAGGCCGTTTGGACTTTTAGATACGAAGATGTGGGATTACCATCAGTGAATGGGACATTCGATATCACCATGGACCGCAGCTATGCATCCTTAAAAGGGGATGAGAACAAACAGGCCAAGAAGATTGGTGATGAAGCTGTTGCTGAAACAAAGAAGATTACAAAATCAAGAGACGTAAAGCTGGTGAAGTAAAGCGCTCAGCTTGTAGCAGAGCCCCATTCATGAAGCATATCTTCAATGGCAGTCTGGTTTCGGCAATGCCAAATGCACTGGTTTGTGGCGCTTTCCAAACAGGTCCTGATATTGCGGCGAAGTCTTGAACCATTTTTGAGGCTGCGAACTGCGAAGCGGTATTGCTGAAGCGGCCAATCAGAGTTGCCTGCAGGCAGTTCCCGGCGTGTCTTGCCGATGTTGCGCCACGGACGCGCTATCAGGCGCCATGTCCTAACCAGCTCAGGTGGATCAAGCCAGAGAACGGCATCCGCTCGCGGAAGGGCCAGCGGCAAAAGGCTTGGCCCACCCTCAAGGATCCAGGCATTGGTTGCCACGAGTTGCGACAGATCCCTGTCGATCTCTGATCTTGATCGTTGTTGCCAGTTGCTCGTCAATTTGATTGCATCGAAAGATACCAACGGGACTTCAGGACGCACAGCGCTCATACGAGCTGCGACAAAACTTTTGCCTGTTCCGTTTACACCAGTAACAATCAACCTTCGCATCTAAAACCTGCATGGGTTTCGTGAGATCGGTCCAAATCACTACCTGAATCGCAATACCACGACAACAGCCCTTGCTGAGCAATGCCCTAACCGCAACAGCTTTTGTCTTGCTGGATTGGGGGGCATGGGACTGTGCCGTAGGAGCAGTAGACGCAGCAATCGCCGGGGAGAGGCTTCAGCAAGGTTCCGCAGGCTTTGCAGTCATAAAACCACTGGCAGGCGTTTGTTGGCATGGTTTCAGTTTCGCTGTGCCCGCATTCCGGGCAAGTCACTGTGCTTTCAAGGATAACTGTTTCTGTCATGGCATCACATCAGGCTGATCAGGTGGTCGTTGATTGCGGTCTCGTTCAAAACGATTGCCCATGCCAGCGCCGTCACGAGTGTACTCACCAGCAAGTGCCACTGCAGTTGGCCTAGTGCTCCGCGATAGAGAGCAGTGCCCCACGCGGTCAGCAGCAGCAAAGAGGACGCAGTCAGCACAAAATAGCTTGCCGCGGCAATTTTGCCAAAAACGGCTAACCAACCGCCACCAAGGCCCGCAAGCATCAAAGCAATGGGGAGCACGCAGCAGGTGGCTACTCCCAGAGAGGCAAAGGAGCCTGCATGGTTCATTTTTAAAAAGGTCTTCATCGGCAAATCCATTCGTCATCGCAGTTGTGATGGTTTTGCCGCATGCTTATAAATGCTGTAGTAACTACAGGATCAAGGCAGGAGTGATCACATGTTCGCGATTGGCGAAGCGTCTAAGCGCAGTGGCGTTGCTATTGAAACGATCCGTTATTACGAGCGCGAAGGCATAGTTATCAAACCTGCCCGCGGGGATAACGGACGTCGTGCCTACTCCGAAAAGGAGATCGGGCAGTTACGCTTCATCAAACGCTGCCGGGATCTGGGGTTCACCATCAAAGATGCACAAGCGCTTCTCAGCCTCGGTGAGCAGCAAGACGAGAACTGCAAAATCGCCCATGACATGAGCAAGGCGCATTTGGAGTCTGTCCGACAAAAAATCGAAAGCCTTCGACAGTTGGAAAAAGCGCTCGAAGAGCTCATGGGCAACTGCGCCAGCGGCAATTTGCAATGCCCTTTGCTGGATCGTCTGCACGCAGACTGAAACGCCTAACCAGCCCAACCAGCAAAAACATAGCAACGCAGAAAAACGCTAAATCACGCAAAGCAACGCACATTTCAACGCAAGCAAGATGTCCCCTCTGTAAGCGGGGATTAAGTCTCTTCCAGCAGCGCTGGATCAGCCACCACGGCACGCAGTACCAGGTCAGAAACGCTGCGGGCGATTTCTTCCAAATCCTTGTCGGTCTGCTCGGCGCGCGGTGAGTACCAGAAGCATGGGCCGTTCATCAGGATAATGATGGAGTGCAGGGTGATGGAGACTGATTGCTTTGCAAACACACCAGCCTCAATGCCTTCCGTCAGCACACCGCGATACAGATTCTCATAGGCGCGGCGCATTTCGATGATTTGCTCGATCATCTGTGTTTCATGAGGCTTGGCCGCACCACGAAAAAACATGCGGGTGTCTTCGCTGACAACACGGTGATAGCTCAGGAACTTGAGGATGCGCAGCACATGGGCAATGGACATGGCACGCAGCTTCTCGACAGGGGGGATGTGTTGCGCGGCAATGGGGCTTACCCGTTCCATAAGCAGGGAAACAGAGCGCAGGCGGACGGCATAAAGCAGCTCACCCTTGGAGCGGAAATGGTGGTAAACACGCCCCTTTGTAGACCCAAGCAGACCGGCAATATCATCAATGGAAGCCACATCCGGCCCCATCCTCATGAAGCACTCCGCAGCAGCGTCCAATATCTCCTGCTGAGACCGGCTCAAATCTTCGATCATTCCCGTATTCCCCTAAAGGCTCCCGCTGCCTTCCCTTTAACGCAGTTTGCTTGCAATCTGAATCCGACAAACTGCTTTAAAGCATCTTTCTTGCGCCCAGTCCTACCCGAAAACCAGCAGGCACATTTCAGGAATGCGCTGTAAATACACAGGTTTACAGTCTCCACCCGAAGCAAAACCCTAGCATACCTAACGAAATTGTGTATCAGAAATTCCTTTACCTGAAGCACCAGTCCCTAGTATAAGTTCAACCTATGATAGATGGAATTGGATCCTCATTTACCGGACTGGCTCGCTCTGCGTCTTACAACGCAGCTCAGCCCGCACGCGTAAACCAGCAGGAATCCACGTCTTTTTCCGTTGAACATGCGGTTCCAAAAGACTCCGTCACCATCAGAAGCGACCTTTCTGCCAACCCGGTAGCGGCCTCCTCATCCTCTGAAAAGTCCAAGAATGAAAACGGACAGCTTTCTGATGGAGAACAGGAGCAGGTTCAAGAGCTTAAGACACGTGATGCGGAAGTTCGCGCGCACGAGCAAGCCCATGCAGCAACAGGCGGTGCCTACGCCGGAGCACCGAGTTATACCGAGACTCGCGGCCCGGATGGTCACAGTTATGCCATTGGCGGCGAGGTCTCAATCGACTCTGCCCCCGTTTCCGGTGACCCGGAAGCCAGCATTGCCAAGCTAAACACGGTCATCGCAGCAGCCCTTGCACCCGCTCAGCCATCCGGTCAGGATCAGGCCGTTGCAGCGCAAGCCCAGACGAATCTGGCGCAGGCCTATACCGAGCTGCGCGAGAAGAACCTTGGCGGCAGCGAGGAAGAGCAAGAAGCAAGCGAAGTCAGTGGGTTACAATCTCTGTTGCAGGTTCAGGAATATCCTGAAACCGCCTCTGATCCATCTGCACTGCTGCTCAATGCAACTCAGGCTTATCAAGCCGCGGCAGTTTAACGCTCACCTGAGCATTCTTCACCCAGCAGCAATCCTCAGCACCCCACAAGCGTGCAACAACGCCCTGAAATCATGATGTTTTTCGGAGTTTCTAAGTAACTCGACGAGCTAAATACCTGACAGAACTTGTTAAAAAATTTTCATAAAGTCGCGGTGCATATAAGTAAAAGTCATTGACTTGGTTTTTGTAGTGGCCTAAGGCGGAAATGTACTTAGCGTCACTCGAGTTTGCTGTGAAACTGACAAAAGCCAAAGCGACTGTATTTGCTGCACTGTTTGTGTTGATGCAGCTTGTTGCGCCTCCCGGCATGATGGTGTCCGGCGGTGAGGACGGCTTTGAGATTGTCATCTGCACCGCGCAAGGTATGCGAACAGTCCTTCTTGATGAGCAAGGCAACGAACTCCCGCAAGCTGAAGAACAGAAGGCCTACGACAACTGCGCATTTGGCAGTGTTGTTGCAAAGGCCCTCAGCACGTCTCCTCACACAGAGTTTGGCGGGTCCCCCCTTCCTATCGATGTAGTTTCACTGCCAACAAGCGTTGCGCTTGCTGAAACGACAGTGCGCATCGCTGCACCCAGAGCACCTCCCGTCTGAGCATAAATTGGTTTGTCCCAGCCTTTCTTATTGTGGCTAATTTGCTGACATAAAAGGGCTATTTTATCAAAGGACATTCCTGTTCCGTCATGCAACCCATGGCAATTTCAGGTTTTCTGCAGGCTGCTTGCCAGAAAACCCAGTGCCACATTTGCATGCATTCGGACCTGCAGAGCTCAACGCCTGCAACAGCTCATCCTTCAATCTCGGCAATGTCTGAGGTTGGCTCTGATTGCTCATCAAGTGCAAGGTGCATTCACTTGGCTTTGAAACCATCCACCGTACTGGCCTGCTGGCTCGCAACTTGGTTTGTGATCCTGCAGCTTGTTGCACCGCCCGGCATGATGCCGCGTGCGGGTGCGGATGGTTTTGAAATTTCGATCTGTACCGCGCAGGGCCTTCAGCAGATCTTCATTGAAACCTCTGATGAGGATGAGGAGCAAAAAGACAAAAAGAACAATGCGTTCTGCGTTTTTTCGCTTGCCACGCTAAAGTCTCCTTCTTCCGCTCCTTTGGGCGCGTTCATCCTTGAAACCGCTAGGCCAAAGCATGTCTGCGCCCTCAACGAGGTGGGGCATTACGCAATTCCGCGGCGAAGCCATGCTCCGCGGGCACCTCCTGTCTTTGTCTGATTTTGGCTCGATTACAGATAATGATTGGAATTGAAATGAATATATTCAAACAACTACTTGGCGTCAGCGGTGTGCTCGCAGCGTCTCTTCCTGCTCTAATTTCCGGCGTGCCAGCGGCACAGGCGGAAGACATTCAACAGCTGCGCATTGCGGTGAAAAAAGACCGCTACAGCGTAGACCCGAAGAAGTTCAACTTCACCACCCGCCGACCAGCCGGACAGATCGTTGAAACGGCTGTTAAACCAGACGAAAACTTCATTCCGCAAGGCGTGTTGTTTGAGACTTGGGACTACAAAGACGGCATTTACAGCATCAAGCTGCGCGAAGGCATCAAGTTCCACGACGGCCAGACATTTGACGCCAAAGCCGCGATCGACGCGCTGAAACTCTACGATCAGGGTCGCTCTGACTTCCTGCAGATTGATCAGGAAAGCTTTGATCAGACCGGGCCTTACACCTTCACGTTCAAGTCCGAGATCAACTCCTCTCTTGTCATTGAAAACATGACCCACCGTGGGGCATCGCTGTTTTCCATCAACGGTGAACGTGCGGAAAACCCAATTGGAACAGGCCCTTACCTGCTGGACAGCTACAAGCCAAAACAGTCCATCAGCATGAAACGCAATGCGAATTACTGGGGGGATGCGCCGAAGGTTGAGAACATCACCTACCACTTCATCGCGGATGATCAGGTGCGTTTGCTGGCACTGCAGAACAAGGAGGTCGACATCGTTGCTGAAGTCACCCCACAGATGCTGCTAAGCTTGCCAAAAGACGGCTCTGTGGTGGTGCACGAATCCCGCCCGATCCGTTACGTGGCTCTGCTGACCAACCTGCACGGCAAAGCACCGTATGACACGCTGAAGGACAAACGCGTGCGCGAGGCGCTGGCTTATGCCATCAACCGCGAGCAGCTGGCGCAAGTTCTGTTCAACGGCAAAGGTGTTGTTGCAAAAGGCATTTTGCCAGACTGGATGTTTGGCCTTGGCGACAAGCACGTGGACGGCTTTGACTACAACACCCAGAAGGCAGAAGCCCTGCTGGATGAAGCTGGCTGGACCAAAGGCAGCGACGGCATGCGCAGCAAAGACGGCAAGCCGCTGAAGCTTCGCCTTGTAGCCGCTTACCCGAACGTTTCCAGCGTACGCCCAATGCCAGAGCTGCTGGAGCAGATGTTCCGCAGCATCGGCATCGACATTGAGCTGGTTCAGGTTGATGATTCAGGCGTTTATGACGACACCTATCTGGCAACAGGCGAAGCGGATTTGTACATGGAGTTTGCCTCCAATAACAACGCAGACCCAACCTACCTGCTGTACAACCTGTTCCACTCCAAAACCCCGTGGGGCTATCAGTACACCGCACCGGGTGGCAAGCTGGACACCATCCTCGACAATGCCCGTCAGGCGCAAAGCCGCGAAGAAGTCATTGAACTTGTTCGTGAAGCGCACCGCGAAATCGTGCAGACCAAACTGGCTGCTATTCCAATCCTGATGGTGCCAAACTTCAACCTGTCCCGTCCGGGTCTGAACATCCCAATGTTCGAGCACGCTGACTGGATCGATTACGGTCAGGTTACCCAAACCAAATAAGAGATGCGCAGCACAGGTCATTGCAACACCATGATCTGTGCTGCCTTTTCACGAAAGATCAGCACATGAAGCAGTTTGTTTTCAAGCGCACGCTTTCGGGAATTCCAACTCTGTTTGGCATGACCCTGATTGGTTTTTTAATCATCGGCCTCACCCCCGGCGATCCTATTGAGATGGAATTGCGCCGCCTGGGCGTGTCGTTCACCGCTGAGCAGGTGGAGGCATTGCGGGTGGAGTATGGCTTGGATAAGCCACTGATCCAGCGCTACTTTATCTGGCTGCTGGACCTGTTCCGGCTGGATCTGGGCACCTCCATCGCATCGGGCCGTCCTGTGTTGGAGCTGTTTAAAGAGCACTTGCCGATTACGGCGACGCTGTCCGTTCTGGCCTTTGTCAGCTCGCTGGCCCTGTCGCTGGTGCTTGGCACCATAACCGCTGTATCACAGCGCACATCGGTCTCTACCAGCCTCTATGTGCTGACCATGTTTCTGGTCTCCGTGCCCTCCTTCTGGCTGGCGTTGTTTCTGCTGGCGGTGTTCGCGTTGGGTTTAGGGTGGTTCAAACTGCTGCAATTCGGCAATGCGCAGGATCTGATCCTGCCCGTGATCACGTTGACCCTCGGCAACGCGGCGGTGATGAGCCGCCTTGTGAGGGAACGGATTATCGCTGTGATGAGCGAAGATTACATCCGTCTGGCCATCACTAAAGGTCTGTCACGCCGCGCTATATTGGGCCGTCACGTGCTGAAGTCCATTCTGCCGCCACTCATCACCAACTGGGCTATCTCTTTCGGTTCCCTGCTGGGTGGGTCTGTGATTATCGAGAATATCTTCAACCTGCCCGGTCTGGGGCAACTGGCCCTGCAAGCCATTGCGGAGCGGGACTTTGCGATCCTCCAAGCGTATCTGCTGTTTATGGGGCTGGTGTTCTTTCTGGCAAACTTTGCGGCGGACCTGACGAACCATTGGCTCATGCCTCACCTCAAGGAGGATGACCATGGCATACGTTGATAGTGCAAAATCTATCCCTCTCTCGCGGGCAACACAGCTCCTCAGAGGCAGAACCACATTTTTGCTGGGAGGGCTCTTCCTGTGCTTCTTCATCACTCTGGCACTCGGCGGCGAAGCCTTCGCCCCCAACCCGCCCAACCAGATCGACCTGCTGCACCGTCTCAGCGCTCCTAGTTTGACTTACCCGCTCGGAACCGACCATCTGGGCCGGTGTATCCTCTCCCGCCTGATGGCAGGAACCGCACTTTCCCTTGGCACGGCGCTGACAACAGCCGGACTTATCCTCGCCATCGCGCTGCCCGTGGGCCTGCTCTCAGCCCTCTGCAAAGGCTGGGTTGATGCGGTTTTGATGCGGATTGCGGATATCTTCCTCGCGTTTCCCATGCTGGTGTTCGCCCTTGCCATCATCGGTTATCTGGGCGCCTCCCTCACCTCCGCCGTCATCGGCGTCGCCCTAGCCTGGTGGCCAAGCCTCGCCCGTTTGGTCCGCACATTAACGCTGGAAGCCGCTTCCAAAGAGTACGTTTTGGCCTCCCGCCAATGCGGACAAAAGCCGCTCAGCATCATCGGGCGGCACATCCTTCCGCAAATTTTACCCCCGCTGCTGGTGGTTCTTTCCCTTGAAATGGCAGGGCTTTTGCTGGTGTTATCCTCCCTCAGCTTCCTCGGTCTCGGTGCTCAGCCACCTGCTGCGGAATGGGGAGCTATGCTCAACGAGGCACGGCCTTTCTTCGCAGAGCGCCCAAGCGTGGTGCTGGCACCCGGCATCGTTATCATCCTCGCCGTTCTCAGCTTCAACCTGGTAGGTGAAGGCATCCGCTTTCAGCTGGACAAGAGGAAACCCTACAGATGGTAGAAATCCCCCTTCTTCAGGTGCATAACCTCACCATTTCCAACAGTGCGCAGAACAACGAGCCACTGGTTGAAGGCGTCAGTTTTGATCTCACGGTCAACCAGAGGCTGGGTCTGATCGGCAGATCCGGCTGTGGTAAGTCATTGACCTGCCACGCGATTACAGGCGCGTTGCGTGCTCCTCTGGAAGCTTCAAGAGGGTCCATCCGGTTTCAAGGCAACGACCTTCTGGCAATGCCTTTTGCTGAAAAGCAGCGGATCCGAGGCACCGGCATCTTCTGTATCTTCCAAAGCCCCGGCAGCGCCTTGCACCCCAGCCTGACCATTGAAACACAGCTGCTTGAAACAGCTGGAAACGTCTCACTGCACGGTCAAACTGCACACCATGCTCTCCTTCAGGCGCTCGAAGCGGTTTCACTGCCACAGCACTGCCTGAAGCAGTATCCCAACGCTTTGAGCGGCGGTATGAAGCAGCGGGTGATGATGGCTATGGCGTTGATTTTAAAGCCAACTATTCTGATAGCTGATGAGCCGACCACTGGCCTTGATGTCATCACCGAGCATGAAACGCTAGAAGCTCTCAACGTGGTACAGCAGGAAACCGGCTCCGCTCTGCTCTTCGTCAGCCACGACCTTCGCATTGTCCGCCAAACCTGCACCTCTGTGCTGGTGATGGACGCTGGCCAACTCGTTGATGCCTGCGATCTGAACCAACCAATCGCCCCGGATTGCCACCGTGCGACCGCAGAAATTACAGGCGCTATGGAAAGACTTCAGCTATGACCATGCAAGCAAGACACCTCTCCATCGCCTACGGCTCCAATCAGGTGCTTTCACAAGTCAGCCTAACCCTGCATCCCTCCCGCACAACCGGCCTTGTAGGCCGCTCCGGCTGCGGAAAATCAACGCTTGCCAAGGCCATGACAGGCATCATCCCCGCACCGCAAGAAACGCTGTTTCACAACAACCAGATCTTCTTCCCCGACCTCAGCAAAACCGGAGATATCATCCACTACATGTGGCAGGACCCACTGGCAGCTTTGAGCCCCTTCTTGAGTGCGCTGGACCTAATCTGCGAGCCGCTGAAAGCCATCCATAAGCTGCCCAAAGCTGAACGCCAGCAACAGGCACGAGACCTGTTAGATATGGTTGGGCTAGAAGACATTTGCGCAGTCAAACGACCACATCAGCTTTCCGGCGGCCAGTGCCAACGTGTTGCACTGGCACGCACTTTGGCGGTTAAACCGCGGTTTCTTGTGTTGGATGAGCCGCTCTCCGCGCTGGATCTGGTGACGCAGGAGCAGATAACCTCCCTGCTGCGCAAGGTGCGGGCAGAGATGAACATGGGCCTCCTGATCATCTCACACGACCTGCAAACGCTGGCAAAACTGGCCGATGACATCGCGGTGATGGATGGCGGCAGGATCGTAGAACACAAGGAAACACATGAGTTTTTCGCAGCCCCTGAGCATCAGCTCTCTCGCCGTTTTGTCGAGATCTCGAAGTACTCAGCCCCTGCTGCTGCCCTTAACTGAACTTCGCTATCATGCCCGCCTAACCCCATTTAGGCGGGCATTGTTGTTTGTGGAGCACTTCTTTTAGGCTTCACGCCTTCTCAGGCTTCCAGTCTGGCTGGGTTTCGAAGATCGCCGCTGTTTCTGGCAGGGCATCCCAATGCGGTTTGTCGCGGTCAAAGATGACGACCTCAATTTCCAGATCATCCGCGTTGTCCATGGAACCGAGCGGCAACGTCATGTGGTCAGGTGCGTTGGTGTTGCGGCCATAGATCGGACTTCCGCAGCCTGGGCAGAAGGCTTTGGTGACCTTTGAGCCGTTGGCGGAGGTGTAAAGATATTCCCCCAGCTCGCCGGAGATATTCACCTGATCAGCCCGGAACATGGCACCAACCGTATGGCCGGTCCCACTCACCCGGCGACATTCCTCACAATGACATTGAGCTGTAACCACCGGGTCACCCTCAATTTTGTAGGACACCGCCCCGCACATACAACGCCCGGATCGCTTGTTCACTCTCGTTACTCCACCAGTTCGCCAACCACCTCACACGCCATACCGGCGATGAGAGGGACAGCTTTTCGCATCATTTCTGCGGCTTGCGGGTTGGAGGCGTTGCCTGCTTCAGCACGTGCTACAACCCCTTGAAGAATAGCGGCTAATCGGAACATGGAGAACGCGAGATAGAACTCCCAGTTCTCAATCTCGCTGAGCCCGCGACGCATACAGTACTGACGGACGTACTCCTCTTCAAGCGGAATACCGAGCGCCACACGATCCAGCCCTGCCAAACCGCGCAAACCTTTGAAAGACGGCAAACGCCACTGCATGCACTGATAGGCAAGGTCCGCCAGCGGATGGCCAAGCGTGGAAAGCTCCCAGTCCAGCACAGCCACAATCCGTGGCTCTGTGGGATGGAAGATCAGGTTGTCGAGTCGGTAATCCCCGTGCACCAGCGAAGTCGAACCATCATCCTCCACCATGTTCGCTTCCAGCCACTCCATCAGCCGGTTCATGGCTGGAATCGTGACGGTTTCTGAGGCCTTGTACTGTTTGATCCAGCGTCCGGTCTGCCGCTCAAAGTAATTGCCGGGCTTGCCATAGTCCATCAAGCCAACGGCATTGGGAGAAACATCGTGCAGCGCGGCCAACACGCGGTTCATCTCCGCAAAGATCGCCATACGCTCTTCATTAGAGCACTCTGGCAGCGCAGGATCCCAGAAAATTCGCCCTTCAACATACTCCATCACAAAGAACATTGTGCCGATTGGAGAGTCGTCCTCAGACAGATGATAGGTCTTGGGCACAGGCACATCACTGCCCGCCAGAGCCGTCATCACCTGATACTCGCGATCCACCATATGGGCGGATTTCAGCAAGGTTCCCGGAGGTTTAGCTCGCATGACATAGGTCTTATCAGAGGTCACCAGCTTGTAGGTTGGGTTGGATTGGCCGCCCGGAAATTTCTCAATCTCCAGAAGCTCACCAAACTCCGGTATGTGCTGCTTCAGATAAGCCTGTAGCGCTGGTTTCTCTAATGTATGCAAGGCGTTCGTCATGGGCTCCCCTCCTCCATGAAACATCCGGTTGCCTGACGGTTCCCCCGTCCCGTGAACAGTCAGGCTCCTTATCGGCATTTAGGCTCAGGCGTTGGCCATTGCCTTTACCAGCTTGGCAACACCTTCCATGGCGCTGTTCACCGGCTCCGCATCCGTGCGGTCAGCAATCCGGCCCCAATTGGCAGAAATTGCCTCTGGTGTACGGTTGCCCTCAGCCAGATGAATGCCTTGTGTTTCAACCATTTCGGCTAGTGTGTAAGTGCCGGCAGCGGCCACAAGCACCTTACGGGTTGGCGCAGCCTCAGAGCACAGGAACACCACTGCAGGCGTGATGTTCTCTGGCGCAAGCATCTTCAGCGTGCCAGCATCCATAATAGTTTCTGTCATGCGTGTGCCGGCAGAAGGTGCGATGCAGTTGATGTGAATGTTGCTTTTTGCCCCTTCAAGGCCAAGCGTATTCATCATGCCCCAAAGGCCCGCTTTCGCAGCGCCGTAGTTCGCCTGCCCAAAGTTGCCATAGATGCCGGATGGAGATGTAGTCATGATGATGCGGCCATAGCCCTGCTCTTTCATCACGTTCCAGACGGCCTTGGTGCAGAGCGCTGCGCCATTGAGGTGCACGTCTACCACTTTGTTCCAGTTGGACATTTCCATCTTGGCAAAGGATTTATCGCGCAAAATGCCAGCGTTGTTGATGAGAATATCAACGCGCCCGAATGCTGCAACAGTGTCCGCCACCATAGCGTTGACAGCAGTCTCATCCGTCACATCCGCAGCATTGGCGATTGCTTTACCGCCTGCTGCTTTGATCTCCTCAACAACCGTTTCAGCAGCGGTTGCGGACGAACCGGAGCCATCAACAGAACCGCCCAGATCATTCACCACCACCGCAGCGCCGCGCGCAGCAAGGTCCAGCGCGTAAAGACGGCCAAGCCCACCGCCTGCGCCCGTAACAATCGCTACCTGACCAGCAAAATTTATCGTGTCCTGCGTCATGCAGCTACCTCCTCAAAAAACGTCATTGTCAGCCATTGTGCGACCAACGCAGGGCTTTCGACACCCTCAATCTCAATTGAAAGACCAAACTCCTGAAGGATCTGACCATCTCCCTTGCGGGTCAGATTATCCAGAGTGAAACGTCCCCGAATGCGCTTACCACTGGCAACGGGATGTAAAAAGCGGATTTTATTGAAACCATAGTTGATGCCCATGGTCCTCCCCTTCACATCCGGCAAGGTTTCTATGGCGAATTTGCTGGCGAGCGAGAGCGTGAGAAACCCATGGGCGATGGTACCGCCAAACGGAGTTTCAGCCGCGGCGCGCTCAGGATCCATATGGATAAACTGCTCATCAAAGGTCAGTTTGCCAAAGGTGGAGATCATATACTGATCCACCTCCACCCAGTCAGACAAGCCGATCTGCTGGCCAACCCGGGCCTCAAGTTCTTCTATGGTCAGTTCCATAAGCCCCTCACTGTCCAAATAAATTGGTGCCTGTGGCGATATGAATGCCACCATCCAGCGGGATCACTTCCCCCGTGACATAGGACCCGCCTTTGCCACAAAGGAAGAGCGTCGCGCCCGCGATGTCATCAGGGTGCCCGATCCGGCCAAGTGGCACGCCTTTCCCGACATGCGCTGCTTTTTCGTCCGTGCCCGTTGCAAACGCTGTCATGTTGGATTGGAACGGTCCCGGCGCGAAACCATTGAATGTAATGTGTTCTTTCGCCAGTTCTTTGGCCAGAATGCGCGTTAGCTGGTGCACTGCGGCCTTTGAGGCTGAGTAAGAGTAAGCGCCATCCCCAATCGGCGTGGAGCCCATGACCGAGCCCAGATTGATAACGCGGGCCGGATCTTCCGGTCGTCCACTGGCTTTCAACTCCGGCAATAAGGTCTGCGTCAGATGGAACAGGCCTGCCACGTTGACATCCATCACCTTCTTCCATGCAAAATACGGGAAGGTGCCCAATGGCTCACCCCAGGTGATGCCAGCATTGTTGACCAGAATATCGAGCTTTGGACTGCGCTCACGCACAGTTTCAGCAAGAGCCAACACGCCCTCTTCAGAGCCAACATCTCCCTGAAACGCTTCAACAGATCCGGCAGCCGCCGGATTGTTGGCTTTCAGGTTCGCATTGATCTCCTGTGCTGTCTTCTCAACCACATCCAGCTTGCGCGAGCAGATGAAGACGCGGGCGCCACCTTCTGCCAGTGCAGTGGCAACCATGCGGCCAATGCCGGTTCCACCACCTGTTACCAGCGCTGTTTTGCCAGCGACACCAAACAGTTCATCAAGATATCCCATGAAGACACCCTACCTCCCATAGTGTTCTTCGATCTGCCACCGCATCTCACGCGACTTGATTCAGGCGTTTCTTCATTCAGATACCACCGCCCACGTTTTGGGGAGGCCACCTTAAACCAATGGTCAAGCGTGCTCATCTTCGCGCGCAGTTGACAACATACTCAGTAGTATGTTTCCGTATATCAACAGTTGTAAAGCAAAATTTTTAGCTCGTTTCTTTTGTCTCTCCGGCCTGGGATTTTGATTTTGTGTGGGAGCTCATGATCACCTATCCCTCTGATAATAAGTGGAATTTCCCCACGGGTCTGTAAAGACAAAAGAGCTCAGATGTCTTGGGAGGGTCAATCATGAGCGACACTTTATTAGCCGAACGTCCAGCTATGGACCTTGGAGTAAGCCAGCGTGTAGCGCCACTCATGGAACAAGTGCGCAGCATGGTTCGCGATGAAATCATGCCCCTCGAGGATGAATTTCATGATGAAATTCCAGTGGGAGACCGCTGGCAACATACTCCGCGGCAAACAGAAATTCTGGAAAGTCTCAAGGCCAGCGCACGCGCCAAAGGCCTTTGGAATTTCTGGCTGACAGACTCCAAGCGCGGCTACGGCCTCAGCACCGTTGAATACGCCTATCTGGCTGAAGAGATGGGCAAATCTCCGCTCGCACCAGAAGTATTCAACTGCAACGCCCCTGACACCGGCAACATGGAGGTGTTTGAGCGCTATGGCTCCGAGGCGATGAAAGAAACCTGGCTGAAGCGCATGCTGGAAGGCAAGATTCGCTCAGCCTACCTGATGACTGAGCCAGACCACGGCTCATCCGACGCCACCAACATCCGCATGTCCTGCGTGCGAGATGGAGACCATTACGTGCTGAACGGCGAGAAGTGGTGGTCTTCTGGCGCTGGCGACCCGCGCTGTGCGGTCTACATCACCATGGTTCACACCCCGACAGACGGCACCAAGCATCAGCAGCATTCCATGATCGTGGTAGACGCCAACACACCGGGCATCACCAAGCTGCGCCCGATGCAGGTGTTTGGCCATGACCACGCCCCTCACGGACACTTGCACTTGCGGTTTGAGGATGTACGTGTCCCTGTCGAGAATCTGCTTCTGGAAGAAGGGCGCGGTTTTGAAGTGGCACAAGGCCGCCTTGGACCGGGTCGTATCCACCATTGCATGCGAGCAATTGGACAAGCGGAACAAGCGCTTGAGCTGATGTGTAAGCGCTCCATCAACCGCGAAGCCTTTGGTAAGCAGCTTTACAAACTGGGCGCCAACTTCGACATCATCGCAGAATGCCGCATGGAGATTGAGCAGGCCCGCCTCCTCTGCCTGAAAGCTGCATGGATGATGGACAATGCCTCCGCCCGCGAAGCAGCATTCTGGATCAGCCAGATCAAGGTGGTCGCCCCGCGCATGGCGCTCAAGGTGACGGATGAAGCCATGCAGATGTTTGGCGGTCAGGGCATCTCTCAGGATACCCCACTGGCAACCAACTGGATGAACCTGCGCACCTTGCGCTTTGCGGATGGCCCGGATGCCGTGCACCGCAACTTCATTGGCCGCTCTGAGCTGCGCAAACACACTCAGGAAAAGATCTGATAAGGCAGGAGAGCCACCGCTCTCCTTATCCTTTGCATCTGCACTCCAAAACAGGGAGAACGCAATGACATCACTTGATGACTTCCGCATGGAAACAAGGGCTTGGTTGGAAGAGAACTGCCCGCAAGACATGCGCAAGACAGTCACCACAGAGAGCGACATCTGCTGGGGTGGCCGCAACTGGACCTTTAAGTCCGAAGCACAACAGCAATGGCTGGAGCGCATGGCCGAGCGTGGCTGGACCGTGCCAAGCTGGCCGAAAGAGTACGGCGGCGGCGGCCTGAACGGTGACGAAGTCAAGATCCTCAAAGAGGAGATGACGCGTATTAACGCCATGTCTCCACTGGAAAGCTTTGGCATCTGGATGCTCGGTCCCGCTCTGCTGAAATACGGCTCTCACGAGCAAAAGCTGCAGCACCTGCCCCAGATTGCCCGCGGTGAAATTCGCTGGTGTCAGGGCTACTCAGAGCCCGGATCCGGCTCCGATCTGGCATCAGTCCAAACCAAAGGCGTGGATATGGGCGACCACTTCCTCGTCTCCGGCCAGAAGATCTGGACCTCCTATGCGGATCAAGCTGACTGGATCTTTGCTCTGGTGCGCACCGAACCGGATGCGAAGAAACACAAAGGCATCTCGTTCCTGCTGTTTGATATGACCAGTAAGGGCGTTTCCACCAAACCAATCCGCCTGATTTCCGGCAGTTCTCCGTTCTGCGAAACCTTCTTCGATGAAGTGAAAGTGCCTATGGAGAATGTGGTTGATGAGCGCGGCAACGGCTGGACAATCGCCAAATACCTGCTGACCCATGAACGCGAAATGGTCAGCAATCTGGATGCGATTTTTGGCGGTTCCGCAGGCCTTTATGAAACTGCAATTGACTCAATCGGGCTGGATGAGACAGGCCGATTGGATGACCCGCTCCTTCGTGCTGATATCGGGGAGTTCCTGATTGATGAAATGGCACTGACCGCACATCTTGCAGTTGCGAAAGACTTCCATCGTGCTGGCAACCAGCTGGGCGCTCGTTCTGCAGAGCTGAAGTATCTCGGCACCGAACTGAACAAACGCCGCCAGAGCCTCGTTGTACAGGCTGGAGGGCTGGAAGCCTTGTCTGGGCCGGAAGAGAACAACGGCATCGGCAACCAGTCTGCCTCGTGGCTGCGTTCCAAGGGCAACAGCATTGAAGGCGGCACCTCGGAGATCATGCTTTCCATCATTTCAAAGGCAGTGCTGCGCCTGCCATCACTGGGTTAAGGAGAGAAAATATGGAACTTTTCAGCTCTGAAGAAACCCTTCTGAAGGACTCAGCCTCTGGTTTTATGGCAGAAAATGCCTCGGTTCAGGCACTGCGTGATCTGCGCGACCAGAAAGAGGCGCTTGGCTTCAATCAGGAGCTTCACAAAACACTGGCCGACATGGGCTGGTTTGGTATGTTGCTGCCGGAAGACGCTGGCGGATATGACTTTGGCCACCGCGCTGCGGGGCTTGTGGCTGAGGAAATGGGTCGCAACCTGACGGCCTCTCCGTTCCTCTCCACCGCTGTTTTGAGCGCAATTGCACTACGTCAGTCTGGTGGTGAGCATCTAAGCGAGTGGGGACCAAAGATCGCTACTGGCGACGCAGTCATCGCGCTGGCCATAGATGAGGGAGCAAAGCACAACCCATCCCGCATCAAAGCCACGGCAGAACCGGACGGCAACGGCTTCATTCTCAACGCCAGAAAACGCGCGGTGTTTGATGGCTACAACGCCGACCGGCTGATTGTTGTTGCAAAAACCGGCGAAGACATTGGGCTTTTTCTGGTAGATCCAAGCACGGCTGAAGTTGAGGTAGAGCGCAACGCTATGCTGGACAGCCGCAATGCCGCAAACATTCAGATCACCAACTTGCATCTGGATGGCAAGGATTTGCTGTGTCCGCTTGATAAGGGCGCGACCGTTCTGGACGCCACGCTCCGCTCAGGTCGTTCGATTGCAGCTTCAGAACAACTTGGAGTTGCAAGGGAAGTTGCAGAGCGCACAACGGCATACCTGAATGAAAGAAAGCAATTTGGTGTACCAATCGGCATATTTCAGGCACTTCAGCACAGAATGGCCGACCTTTACTGCCAGATTGAACAAACAGCTTCACTCATCTCCTCCGCGTTACGTGCGATAGATACAACTTCAGATAAGGCAGAGGCACTTTCGAGAGCAGCCAAAGCGAAGGTTGCTAAGGTTTCTCGCGTGGCAACAGAAGAAGCAGTGCAGATGCATGGTGGAATCGGTATGACAGACGAAGTTGATGTCGGATTGTTCATGAAACACGACCGCGTGTTAACAGAGATGCTCGGTGACAGCGCTCACCATATAGACTTTCTGCTAAAAAGACGGGGTCTTTAACTGTATAATCCGTAATTCTACTTGTGATTATTTCTAAAGTAACTTCATAATTGAAGCCATCTGGTCCACCCCTTTGGATCAGCGAGAGCCAGTCCGCAACAGCATTGCCCGGTGTTGCAGACTGGCTCTTTCCTTTTTTGGCTAACCAAAACCATCTCAGATCTTCATACCCGGCATGTTGAGGGAGGATGTGTTTCCGCCATCAACGGCAAGGGCCTGTCCGGTAATAAAGCTGGCGTCGCGGCTGGCAAGAAATGCGATTGTTGCTGCAACTTCAGCAGGATCCCCGTGACGACGCAGCTCTGCCCTTGAGCCGAGTCTGTCTTCTTTGCCCATATTGCGGGCATGATCAAACACAGGTTTTGTCATTCCGGTTTCAATAAGCCCCGGACAAACTGCATTCACACGCACGCCGTGCTCGCCAAAATCACAGGCAGATGTCTTCGTAAAATTGATGAGCGCAGCTTTGGAAGCACTGTAGGCATTCCCGCCAGCACCGGCTCTGATTCCAGCAACGGATGCAGTATTCACAATAGAACCGCGGCCTGAAGCCTTGAGTTGCTCGCGGGTGTACTTGGTAAATAGCATTGCGCCGAGTACATTCACCTCATAAACCTTGAGCCAGTCGCTAAAGTCCTCATGGCTGCCGCCCCAGGAACCTTCGCAGATGACCCCGGCATTGTTGCAAAGAACGCTTATGCCGCCAAAGGTGTTCTCAACCGCATCCACACAGCTCTCAACCGCTTCTTCATTCGCAACATCGACGACATAGACCCGTGCACGGCAACCTTCTGGCAACAGCCCTGCGGTTTCATCAAGGCCGTCCTCATTCAAGTCCACCAGAGCAATCGCGGCGCCTTCTTCTGCCAGACGGATTGCGGTTGCGCGACCGATGCCGCTGCCTGCCCCTGTGATCAGGGCTGCCTGACCTGCAAATCTGGGTTGCATCTTCATTCCCTCCCGGTTTCCAGAACAACCTTGCCTATCACACGTCGCTCCATGAGGTCTCGAAGCGCCTGAGGGGCCTCCTCCAGAGAATAGCTCTTACTAACAGTTGGGTTGATTTTGCCTTCCTGGAACCATTTAAACAGCTCTGAGAAGTTCTTCTGGTCCTTATCCGGCTCCCTCATGCGGAACGCACCCCAGAACACGCCCATAACCGCACAGCCTTTCAGCAGAGGCAGGTTGGTGGGAATCGTCGGGATATCGCCTGCCGCAAAGCCTACAACCAATGCGCGACCATTCCAGGCTGTGGAGCGCAACGCTTGCTCAAAGAGCTCCCCACCGACAGGGTCATACACAACATCAACGCCGGTTTTGGCGGTGATCTCCTTGAGACGCTCTCTCAGGTCCTGCGTGGAGTAGTTGATCAGCTCATCCGCACCTGCTTTTCGCGCAGCTTCCAGTTTTTCAGCAGAGCTGGCCGCAGCAATCACCTTGGCACCCATGACCTTGCCTAGTTCAACAGCCGTGAGCCCAACACCACCGCCAGCGCCCAATACCAGCAGTGTTTCTCCCGGTTGCAATTGTGCACGCTGCTTCAAGGCATGCATGGACGTGCCATAGGTCATCGTAAAGCCAGCGGCAACATGAGCAGACATAGCTTCAGGCCGCTTCATGACAGCAGACGCATCAACCACAACTTCTTCGGCATAGCCACCTTGTTGCAGCAGAAGGGCCATCACGGGATCACCCGGTGCAAACTGGGTTACGCCCTCTCCTACGGCCTCAATTCTGCCCGCAACTTCACCGCCTGGAACAAACGGCATTGGCGGCTTGATCTGATACTTACCCGCAATCACCAGCGTATCTGGAAAGTTGACGCCTGCAGCTTCCACCGCAATCCGCACTTGCCCTTTCCTCGGTTCCTTGCGTTCAACATCTTCCACACGCAGAGCTTCTGGTGGTCCGTATTCTGAGCAGACAACAGCACGCATGATTTCCCTCCCAAATCAAAACATACCCATGAGTATGTTACGGAAACACAGTCAGCGCAACCACGACGCTAGGCGCAAGTCCCCTCCCCTCTCGCAAACCTGAAAAATTTGAGCAAGCCGCTTCGCAATCAGGAAACCACGGTTCATGGAAGCTCTCCTCGTTCTCATCATCCGTTTACATGCAACAGCGAAGATATTGCCATGATGAGTGCTCAATCCATGGAAAGACCGGATGGCTGAACAGGATAAGCCCAGCTTAGCTGATGAATTCAAACGCCTGGAAAGCTCACCGGAAGGACTGACGGGGTCAACCGCATCCAACCGGCTGAAGCAATATGGCCCCAATGCGCTGGAAGAAAAGAAGACCAGCAAACTGGCTCAGCTGCTTTTGACATTCTGGGGGCCTATCCCGTGGCTCATCGAAATTGCGGCGATCCTGTCAGCCATCATCGAGCACTGGGCCGACTTCACGATCATCCTGTTTATGCTGATCCTCAACTCTGGCATCGAGTTTGTTCAAAGCAGCAAAGCAGCTGACGCGCTGGCGGCGCTGAAATCATCCATGGCGCTCAAAGCCCGTGTGAAACGAGACGGGAAGTGGGCTGATATTCCTGCTGAGGAAATCGTTCCCGGTGACATCATCAATCTGGAAAACGGAGACATCATTCCGGCTGACTGCATTTTGGAACGCGGACCGTACCTTGCCGTCGATCAAGCAGCTTTGACGGGCGAGTCGCTCCCCGTCGATAAGCAGATCGGTGATGTCGCGTATTCAGGCTCAATCATTAAACAGGGCACCATGCAGGCACTTGTAACTGCGACGGGCGGCAACACATTCTTTGGCAACACGGCAAAGCTGGTTCAGTCCGCGGGCAACATTTCTCATTTCCAGAAAAGCGTTCTGGGTATTGGCAAGTTTCTCATTCTAGGCACAGCCTTGCTTGCTGCGCTCATCATCGTCAAACAGCTTTATCTGCAGCAGAGCATTCTGGGCATCATTGAACTGGTGCTTGTGCTGGTGATCGCCTCAATCCCGGTTGCGATGCCCGCAGTTCTATCTGTCACCATGGCTCTGGGTGCACTCACACTTTCCAGAAAGAAAGCCATCGTTTCGCACCTTCAGGCGATTGAAGAGCTGGCTGGGGTGAATGTGCTGTGCTCGGACAAAACCGGAACGCTCACCAAAAACGAACTCACGCTTGGCGAGCCAGTTCTGTTTGACGCAAAAAGCGAAAAAGAGCTCGTCGTCATGGCGGCCCTCGCATCCAGCACAATAGAAAAAGACGTCATTGATCATCTGATTGTCAGTAAGGCTGAGCGAGGTGTACTGGAGCTTTACAAGCAAAACACATTCACGCCGTTTGATCCCGTGAGCAAGCGAACGGAGGCGGGCGTCTCTGGTCCAAGCGGAGCGTTCAAGGTCATCAAAGGTGCACCGCAAGTGGTCATTGATCATTGCGCAAATGCACCGGAGGAGAAGGCCGCGGCCAGCAAAGCCGTGCACGAGTTTGCAGTCAAAGGCCTGCGCGCGCTTGGCATTGCCAAGACCAACGAGAACCACGAGTTACGCCTGCTTGGGATCCTCTCTCTTTTTGATCCGCCCCGTGATGATTCCAAAGCGGTGATTGAAGAAACACAGAATGCTGGCATCGCGGTAAAGATGGTGACAGGCGACGATGTTGCAATTGGCCGAGAGATCGCCGGACAGCTCGGACTTGGCACCTCTCTTGAAAGCGCCAGTCAAGTGTTTTCAGAAACCAAGGATATGGACAACCTACCAGCCAACATCCGCGAGGAGATCGTCAACGCAGATGGCTTCGCCCGTGTCTTTCCCGAGCACAAATACGGCATCGTCAAAGCGCTTCAACAGTCCGGAGACTACGTCGCCATGACAGGTGACGGCGTGAATGATGCCCCGGCATTGAAGCAGGCAGATGTGGGTATTGCCGTTTCAGGTGCAACAGACGCCGCCCGATCTGCTGCTGATCTGATCCTGACGTTGCCCGGTCTGTCCGTCATCACGGATGCAGTGATAGAGGCTCGAAAAATCTTCGCGCGGATGATCAGTTACGTTGACTACCGCGTGGCTATGACAATCAACCTGATGGTGTTCGTCTCAGCCAGTGTGTTGCTGTTGGAAGAGGTGCCCCTGACCGCCATCATGATTGTGATGCTCGCATTGCTGGACGACATCCCAATCATCACCATCGCCTACGACAACACAGAGGCCGCACCAGCCCCAATGGAATGGCAGCTTGGAAACATGCTGCGCACAGCAACGGTGCTTGGGCTCATTTCAGTTGTCGAGAACTTCGCCCTGATGATGGCCGCCCGGCATTGGCTGGAAGTACCTGCTGCGGAGTTGCAGAGCGTCATGTTCCTGCAGCTGGTTGTCGCCGGGCATTTGCTCTTGTTTGTCTGCCGGCATGATCACTGGTTCTGGCAGGCGCCACGCCCTTCGGCTAAATTGCTGATGGCAATTATCACCCCGCAGTTACTCGCAGTTGTCATCTGTCGATCCGGTTTCCTTGTTCCCGCTATCAGCTGGGACTTGATCGGCATCGTCTGGGCTCAAGCTATCCTCTGGATGTTCGTGCTGAATGTTGCCAGAAAGCTCTGCCGCTAAAAGAAGTGCAACACGCTCTTTTACTCGCCACGCAGACAGACTAGATATAGAGCATTGTCCGCAATTGGAGTTGGCGCGTTGCCGAGCTTACCCCTTCCCTTTTTTACTGCCCTGTTTTTGTGTTTCATCCTGTTACGCCTCATGGTCGGGTATGGACGAAAAATACCGTCGCTGCTCGTGGCGACTATCAGCCTTTATGCAATTCAATCTGTCCTACTCGGTATCAAATGGGGGATGGGTGGGCTCCCCCTCTGGTCGCTCATAGGACTGGCGTTGTTATTGCCGCCCGCGACCTGGCTCTCATTCCTTCAACTCACTGATCGCCTTTCGAAGAAGGCTGTCGGCTGGACGATTGGCGCGACAGCTGCAACTCTTAGCTCTCTCACTCTGGCTCCCGGCTTCAACGCCCCGGTGCTGATTGATCTTACAAGTGTCGTTGTCTATCTCGGTTACGGACTGTTGTTCTTCCGGTCTGCAACGACCAGGCAGTGGGAATGGGCCAGTCATCTGCCCATCGATCAAATGCTCCCGGCACGCCAGACACAGCTGATCGCAGGCGCTATTTTCTCAACCTCCGCACTTGTTGATCTCGTCGTAGCGGCGGACTTTGCCGTGAACAAAGGGACCAATGCAGCAACCATCGTTGGCACTGCAAACCTCTTCATGCTGCTTGCACTGGTCACAATCGCTGTTCTGTTTACTCGCAAACCTGCGGCTACACCGCAGTTGCCAGAACCTGAAACAACGACCGCATCAGCCTCTGAAGAACAGATTGTGCTGGTCGAAGCTCTCGATCAACTCATGCAGAACGAGCATCTGTACCGGGATGAAAACCTCTCCCTCGATAGGTTGGCTCGCAAACTCCGTGTCCCGGCTCGCCAGATTTCGACAGCTGTCAACACAGTGCGTGAGATCAACCTGCCGCAATACACCAATGGGTTCCGAGTGGCTGAAGCCTGTCTGCTGTTAGAGACAACAGACAAGCCCATAACCACGATCATTTACGATGTTGGCTTTACAACGAAGTCCAACTTCAATCGCGAGTTCCAACGTGTCACAGGCAAGAGCCCGAGTGTATGGCGGAAGGAGAGCCGTATCGCGCAGAGTGTGGAGACGGCCTAAAAGATCTCTAGCAGAATGCTCGTGGCGTGCTTCCACCCCTTCGCCAAATTGATGCTGGACACGAGCTTCTCAACATTGATGCGGATGTTTTCCTTTGGAACATCTGCATCAAATTTCAGATAGACCGCAGCCATCTCTCCAACCAAATCGAAGCGCGAAACACTCCCGTCGAAATAGATGACAGACTTCTCTGAGGTGATAGCGAAGTCCTTAAACTGCCCCACAAAGTCGCCCGCTAATCTGTCCATATGTACGCTGATGTTCATCGAATTCGGCAGCCTGAGCGTCGCTGCGGGGTCGCACCACCCAAGCCTCCAGGACCCACGTCTTTCAAACTTAATGGTCATAAGACCATCTTCATTTTTGGATGTTGTAGCGGTTAGAGAGCAGCCTCTTGCATCGCTTGTATCAAGCTTGATGTCGCTTGAACTGCTATTACCTCCGACGATGCGCAGACCCAGATTGCTTCCTGAGATCTCGATTGAATGCACCCCTTCAGGGCTGAGAGTCTCAGAGGTTTCCATGCCTGATGAGAATGTCGCGTAAGCCGCAATCGCTATTACGCCAATCGCGATGAGGGCTTTGATGCCGTGCTTTGTTGCCATTTGATAACTCCATGGTTTGTCTGTTGGACCATGGGAGTTTGGCGGATTGCCTGCGACCTAGAACGCGATTTAGGACCAGAATAGCCTTCCTGAAACACGATGGAGGACTTAGTTACCCTCTATGAGCAGCGCCTTTACCGCCGCCCGCACGTCTGGCGGAAACGGGCACGCATGGCGAGCTTCCCTATCCAGATGCGCGCATACCAGTTCAGTGGTCGCAATCAATTTTTGCGTTTCAGTATTATGCATTTCATGGAGGATATAGAGCGTCTTTTCATGAATGTCCGTCACCCCGGATCGACACACAAGCAAGTCTCCCGCCAGCGCTTCAGCATGGTATTTCGTGGTTTGCTGAACGGCAGCCATACCCCTGTTGTACTCTCGAAAATAGGTGGCGCTTAGCCCGGCTCGTGAGAACAGATGCCAGTTGGCCTCATCGAATTTCTCGGTGTACCACTGAACATTCATGTGTCCCATATGGTCCAACTGATAGGGGTAAACTACACCGCGATAGGTCTCTATCAACGCTCTATCCTCACCGCCCGATGGGCCTAATTTATTCTCTGGCCCACTCCCAGGCCTTGTCGAGATTTGCCATATCGAAGTGCTTTTCACCTATGCCAAGCATGGCTGCAAACGGACTATCAATCGCGACGAGCCACTCCCAAATCTTCCGATCAGAGACGATTGCGATGCGATGAAAGCTCTTGATGTGGGTCATCGCCCACTTCAAATCTTCGTAGCCAGCCTCAATGCCCCACTTCGCTTGATCGTTCAAAATCACCAGCACACTGACATTCGCATGTTTGTCGAGGACGTTCTCAACCTGCGAAATAAGCTCCATTTCTTCGTTAAGATCGACCTTTCCATCCACCTCAAAACCGAGGATGTTCTCCGAACTTTCTGGGAGTTTTTTGATCATTCTGGCACCTCTTTTCCTGTCTGCATGCTACCTGAACCACGCCTTCCATCCTGTTTCATTCCAAGGATAGTTTCGACGTAAATTCGAAATCTCTTGCCAATTCGAAAAGTTGACAGCTGTCCACTTTTATAAAAGTGTAACCGTTATCCGCAGGTGAAGCGGTTGAGACAGTTGATTACAAATGTAATTTGAAAGCTGTGCCGGTACTCCCCATTCTAGTGATGTCTAATAAATATCCCAAGGAGATCACCATGTTTCATCAAACAGGAATGCACGGATTTCACTTTTTCCCATTCCCAATCACTCTAATTCTCTTGCTCATCATCGGCTTTTTAATCGCCCGGTCCTACGGCTATTTCGGAGGTTCAAACAGCGCTCGCAAGGTTGAACCTGAAGAGCCAAAGTCCCAAACCTCAGAAGCTCTGGACATACTCAGCAGACGTTTTGCGACTGGTGAAATCG